>DASXPZ010000970.1:0-7265 GCA_036493275.1 Pirellulales bacterium | reverse complement strand
CGAACGAGCGAAGGCCTTGCGACGACACGAGGGGAAGCGAGTTTATGGCGCAGACGTGGCCAAAATGAACGCGCTCGAACAGCGTGAGCAGATCTTGGGCAAGCAACTCGAAACAGAGTTCGACCGCTTGATCGGTAATCCGCAGATTGTGCAGATTGTAATCGCGGCGATCGAGCAAGCGGTGGCGCAGCGCCCCACTTCCGAGTTTGCGAAGACTTACCGCGAAGGGAAGGGAGCGGCTTCAGTCTCCGGCGCTCCGGGTACTCAAGGGAGCGGGTTACCGCAAAATCAGATCGTCCCGACGCCGATTCCGCCCGTGCAGCAGCCTTCTCCATTTCAAAGCCCACAGGTGGGCAATCCGTCAGCGCCGCCTGGATTTCCAAATCGACAGAATCGCAGCCTGAATCCGCAGAACCGCGGCGCCAGCGCGCCAAACCACAGAAGACCCGGCACTCCCCGGTCGAGGATGAATCCCGGAATGGATCGGTAGCTCCGCTCGTGCGGCTGGCTATTCTTCTTCACGCGGAAGGCGGAACGCAGGAATCTCGATGATCAGGATCTCGGTCAACACCGGCACCGGATCGTCGGCCTTCGGCTTCCCTCCTTCGGCCGGCGCCGCCGCCTCGCCTTTGCGTTGAACGAAAACGTCGACGCTACGCGTCATTCCGGCCGCCACTCCTGGACCCATCCAATCGAGCCAGCGCGCGTCGTCACGATGATGCGTGGTGACTCCCTTGAGTTGCGAAACGTACGTGGAATTGACCTTAGGATAATTCGAGACGTCTTCCATCCGGACGTAATGCACGATCAGCGCCGGCGCCGCGACGCCACGTAGAGACTCCGGCAGGTCTTCGGGCAGGCAGATGTGATATTCGGCGCTGATCTTTGCCCCTTCGTGCAGCTTCAACGGGAACCGGGCGGCGAGAGGCTCCGCCTTTCGGACGCCAATCGTGGTGGGGGTGGCGCCGCTGTCCTGCGAGATCTTGTGACGTTGCCCTCCGCCGGACTGCGCGGCTGCGTAAAAGCGCGCGTTGAGCGCATGCACCAATTCTTCGGACGCCGCCATCCAGGCGTAATGGGCTTTGTCTTCCTTCTCCTTCTTCTCTTTCCGTTCCTTTTCTTTCTTTTCGTCGCCCGGGCGGCGGGGCATTTGGTTTCGGTTCCGTTTGGGTCGGTCGGGTTTATCGTCGTCGTCAGGTTTCTCGGGCGGCTTTTCCAGGCGGGGAGATCGCTTCACCACCAGCAGACCGCCGGGATCGCGAAGGCGATCGCCCAGCGTCCCTCCCATCGCCAAGGCCTCCGGTCCCTCGACCCAACTCTCGCGCACCAGTCCCAGCAACGTGGCGCGAGCATCGCTGACCGGCATGACCACGGCCAAGGGGAGCTGAGTGGCGAAGTCCTCGAAGGCGTCGGACCGCGCGCCGTCGGCCTTCAATCGTTCAACGACGTCCGGCCCCCAGATCCCCTCGATCACCGCTTGCAGCGTTTTGGGATCGAGCTGCATGTTCGGACTCGGCTTGGGAGGCGCGGCAGGGTCGGGCATGGCGGTCGCGGGGACGCTGGGCGCGGAGGTCGTCGAAGTGGTCTCTAGCAGTTGATCGATCGCCGCGGAGCTAAACGCGGTGAATTGTTCGAAGAGCGATTTCTTCAACGCCTCGTCGAGCTTCGGGTTTTTGAACAGCCTGGCCTGGGCCGGCATGTTCTCGGGCCGCGGCCTGGCCACCATGGCCATGACCAGCTTTCGCTGATCGGCCGAAGCGTTTGGCTTGAGCGAGGCGTCGACCAGCGCGACGCGCATCTTGGTCGTGGCGCAATCATCAAGCGCGTCGAGCAGCGCGACTTGCAGGCCGGCGGGAGCGACGCCGCCACCGCGAATCATCGACGGATTCACGGCCGCCGCAATCAGGCCCGCTTCTTCTTTTTCAGTGGGGTGGATCATCATCGCCTTGGCGGCGAATCCGCTCGCCGTAGCGTCTGAAATCGAAGTCCGCAGTTCGCCTTTCAAAAGCTTGCGGAGCGCGGACCGCGCAGTGTCAGTCTTATTGGCTCCCAAGGCCATGACGATCGCCGAAACGACCTCTTCTTCCGAAGGGGGACCGATGAGCGCCATTCGCGGAGGCGCCATGCCAGGAGGAAGCATCCCGCCCGGCCCGCCGAGGCCGCCGGCAGGCTGGGCTGGCCCAGTGATTTTGGCGCTGGCAGGTAATTGAACGCCGGGCGGAAGCTTGAAATCAGCAGGCAGAGTGAAACCCGCAGGCAGTTGCTTGATGTCCGGCGGCAGGTTGAGCATTTTTGAGATCTCGGCAGGAATTGGGTAAGGCTCGGTCAACGTGACGGTCACGCCGTTTGGAATGACGGTGAAGCCTTGCGCGTCGGTTGTGAGTTGCGACGGCGCGCCGGCCGGAGGCGCTGCAACCGGCGTAGCCTCCGGCTTCAGTTTTGGCGCCCCGTTCGGTGTTGGCGATTGCGTCGACGGCGCTTGCAACAGATCGACCAGCAACTTCGCCGCGTTGTCGCTGCTGGCTTTGCCGGGTCCATAGGCGCTGATGGCCGCCAACAGACGAGGATCCCATTCTTCGCGCGCTTTTTTCAGGTCTTCCGGCTTCCAGCGCGACACGGTGTCGCTTCTTCCCCCCATGCCAACTCCGAAGCCGGGCAACGAAGGCATTCCGATCGACGGCCTTCCTCCTGGCGACATACCCGGAGGCATTCCGGGCGGTCCGGTTGGTCCGGCGATCGGCGGCGCGGGGGCGCCGGGTTGCGCATCGCTAGCTTGCGGCGCCGCCGGAGTGGGCGCGGCGGCGACAGGCCTTGCAGTTGGAGCCGGTGGCGTCGGTGCCGGCGCCGCGGGCGTAGGAGCGGGAGCAGGAGGCGCCGCGGCGACAGGAGCAGGGGGCGCTCCACCGGGGACGGGTGGGCCGCCGCCCGGAATCGGAGGGCCGCCGCCGACCGGTTTGCCCGTCGCGGCGGTCGGAGCGGCCTGTTCGCCACCGCAACCCCCAAACGCCAGCGCAGTAAGCGCCAGCATTGCTAGCAAACCGCGTCTGGTTGAATGAATGAAATGGTTCCCGAACACAGCCAATGCACTCGCCGCAGATCGCCTGGCCATTGTGTTGCCCTCGTTGGCAATGATTTTTGGCGCTCGATCCTTGTTTCTCTGTCCGTTCCAAGGAGGCGCATTTGAACGTGAAAACTCAGTATGCCATAGGCGAGGCTAAATGGCCAATCCAACAGCAATTATCGCTATCTTCAGAGAGGGCGAAATCTCTGTCTCGCTTTCTGTGTCGGACGCAGTGGCGACTGCTTCGTCCCTCGAAATCCACGTTCGTCCACCGCCTCAAACGGCCCCGCCCTGAAGAATCGCCCTGCGCCGGATAGCCGAACCCGACGCTGGCGCCCCCTGTCTTCCAGGGGGCGGAGCTGACATTGACCCCCGCCCGAGGTCCACTAAAATGCTGCGCTCTTTGAAGTTATTGATTTGCGCTCAGGCGGAGATCGCGCGCTGGCGCGCCCCGGCGACGGCAGAAACTGCATGGCTCACCCCACGATGACCACACCCTCAGGCGAAGACGCGGCGGCCGATCTCACGATGCACGAGGCATCGCGCCGCGAGAAGCTTCGCAAGATCCGCGAACTGGGGATCGATCCCTGGGGGCATCGCTTCGACAACCACCAGAAGATCGGCGAGATCCGCGCCCGCGAGGGAGAGATCGTCGTCGAGCCGCTAGTCGAAGGGCAGCGCTCGCCGGTCCAGCACGGCCCGCATGTCCGCGCCGCGGGGCGGATCGTCTTGCAGCGCCGCGCCGGCAAGCTGATCTTCGCCGACATTCGCGATTGGTCTGGCCAGATTCAACTTTTCATCGGTCGTAAGCAAGTGGGAGAGGCCGATTGGGCATTGGCCGATTGCCTCGACCTGGGAGACATCATCGGCGTCGAAGGCCGGCTCGGCCGCACCAATACGGGCGAGCTGACCATCTTCGTCGAGAAGCTCTTCTTCCTCACCAAGAGCGTTGAGCCGCATCCGGAAAAACATCATGGACTCACCGATCCCGAACAACGGCAGCGGAAGCGCTATCTCGATCTGATTCATACCGAAGGCGCCCTGTCCCGCTTCTTGCAGCGGACGCAGATCGTGCAATCGATTCGCAAAACGCTCGGCGCCGAGGGCTTTGTCGAAGTCGAAGGGCCGACGTTGCATTCCATCGCCGGTGGCGCCGCGGCCCGTCCTTTCAAAACGCATCACAACGCGCTCGATATCCCGCTCTTTCTTCGCATCGCGCTGGAGCTGCATTTGAAGCGGCTCCTGATCGGCGGCGTCGAGAGGGTTTACGAACTGGGGCGCGTCTATCGCAACGAGGGGGTCAGCCAGCGGCATAACCCCGAGTTCACCATGCTCGAGGTCTATCAGGCGTACGGCGATTACGGCACGATGATGGACCTGACGGAAAAGCTGATCGTCGGCGCCATCCTTGCGACCGGCCAGCCGCTGGAGCTGCCGTGGGGAGATAAGACGGTCGATTATTCGCCGCCGTTTGCCCGCAAAACTTACGATGAGTTGTTCGCGGAATACACGGGCGTGGCCGCGGACGACGTGACCGGCATGCAGAAGCTGGCCCAGCAGCACGCAATCGAAACCGCGGGCAAGCACCCCGACATTATCAAGAGCGAGTTGTTCGAGGAGCTGGTCGAAGACCAGTTGATGGGACCGATTTTTGTGACGGATTATCCGGCCAGCATCTGCCCCTTGACCAAGCGAAAGACTTTGAACCCCGCCGTGGCGGAGCGTTTCGAGTTGTTCGTGCAAGGCATGGAAGTCGCCAACGCGTACACCGAGTTGAACGACCCGGACTTGCAGGAGCAATTGTTCCGCACGCAGTTGGCGGGCCAGGCCGAAGATGACTCGATGGCGAAGATGGATACCGACTTTTTGCGAGCGCTCCGTTACGGCATGCCGCCGGCGGGCGGATTGGGAGTCGGCATCGATCGATTGGTGATGCTCCTGACGAACAGCGCTTCGATTCGAGATGTGATTTTGTTCCCTCTCTTGCGGCCGGAAGCCACCTGACGGGCGTCTTTGTGTTGGCGTTTGCCTGAGCAAGCGCCAATTAAAACTTGCCGTGGGCCAGCTCAAAGGATTGAGCATGTACAAATTCTTGCTTTGTTGGCGGTATCTGCGGACTCGCTGGATCGCGTTTGCCTCGATCGTCAGCGTCACGCTTGGCGTGGCGACGATGATCGTCGTTAACAGCGTGATGGAGGGCTTCCGCCACGAGATGCAGGATCGAATTCATTCGATCCTCTCGGACGTCGTGTTCGAGTCGACGAGCCTGACCGGCTTCTACGACGTCCAGTGGCACATGGACCAGATCCGCGGAGTGGCGGGCGAACACATCGACGGCATGTCGGCCACGGTCGTCGTTCCGGCCATGCTCAGCTATCAATTCAACGATCGCTGGATCACGCGTCCCGTGCAGTTGATCGGCGTCGACGAGCAGATGCAGAGCAAGATGGGAGACCTCGGCCATTATTTGCAGCATCCTGAGAATCGCAAGCAGTTGAGCTTCAACTTGCGGCCCGACGGCTACGACACGCGCGATCACCAGGCCGGCCCTGACGCGCTAGAGCGACCTGACATGATCCACGCCGGCTGGGAGCATCGGCGTCGCTGGGTCGAACGTCAACGGATGATCGAGTCGATGCAGCCGAAGGCGGATCGCGAAGGTGAACCGACCGATCCCTACAACGAGACGCTCCTTCCGGCGGATAGCGTAAAGCCGACTGCGGCTTTTGAACCCTACCCCTCGACCGATTCGAAGCAGTCTGCCAAGACGCTTCAACACTACACTCCCCCGCCGCGCTCGCCTCTGCGCGACGAAGAGCCGGAGAAAATGCCTCCCAATCCGCTCCGCAATCGTCGGGTCCAAAGAGAACAAAATCCGCTTGCTCCGCAGTTCGATGAAGGCCAGCCTTCCGCCACGGCGCCGGAGTCCGTCGAGCCCGATCCGCTTCCGATGGATGAAGAGCAGCCAACAACCGACATGGCGGTAGCCCCGAACAAGGAACAGTCAGCGGATACAGACGTCGATCCGGCGGCGACCGACTCGTCGGTCGTCAATCCGTTCGCACTGGAAGTACAACAAGAGGCTCAGTCCGAATACGATCCGGCGCGCGAGCAGCTCACCGGCGTCGTCTTGGGCATTGGGCTGGCCGGCTATCGAGATCACGATGGCCGAGACCGCTTTCTGGTGCTGCCGGGGGACGACGTGAAGCTGTCATTCCCGACCGCGGGGACGCCTCCGGAGATCGCCCATCCTTCGTTCACCGTAGTCGATTTCTACGAGAGCAAGATGAGCGAGTATGACGCCAGCTTCGTGTTCGTGCCGATCGAGGCGCTGCAAAAGTTGCGCGGGATGTTCGATCCGGCCACCAACATCGGCTATGCCAGCAGCATTCAGATCAAGCTCAAGCCCGGCAGCGATGGCGACCAGGTGCGAAATCTGTTGCGATCCGCGTTTGTGCCGCAGCTTTACAGCATTCAGACCTGGCGCGACAAGCAGGGTCCGCTGTTGGCCGCGGTGCAGATGGAGACCGCTATCTTGAACGTGCTGTTGTTCATGATCATTGCCGTGGCCGGGTTTGGAATTCTGGCGATCTTTTTCATGATTGTCGTGGAGAAGACGCGCGACATCGGCATTCTGAAATCGCTCGGCGCGTCGCGCCGAGGGGTGCAAGGGATCTTCCTCGGCTATGGCCTGCTGTTGGGACTGGTGGGCGCCGGCGCCGGGATGACGCTGGGCTTGCTGTTTGTGGCCTACATCAACGAGATTGCCGATCTGCTGGGGATGATCACCGGTCAGGAAGTCTTCGACCCAGCGATCTATTACTTCCAGAGCATTCCGACGATTGTTCAACCCTATACCGTGACGTGGATCGTGACCGGGGCGTTGGCGATTGCCGTGCTGGCCAGCGTGCTGCCGGCCAGACGCGCTTCGAGATTGCACCCTGTGGAGGCGCTGCGCTATGAGTAAACCACACGCCGCAAGTTTTTCCGCTGTTGCGATTTCGGGACGATCTCCCTCGGGGGCTGGGCCTCATTACGCCAGCGCGGCAGAGAGCGCGAAATCTGGCGCCGCGGCAGAGCTGCCGAGATTGGCGGCCGTAGGTCTGCATAAAAGCTACCGCAAGGGACAGGTAGCGATCCCGGTGTTGCGCGACGTCAATTTTGCCGTCAAACGAGGCGAATTCGTTTCGATCATCGGCGCTAG
>DASXPZ010000969.1:0-3099 GCA_036493275.1 Pirellulales bacterium | reverse complement strand
GGCAGCGGGGCGCAGGCAATCAGCCGCGACGCCAAATTTGGCCGCGAGTTTCTCATCCGCAGACAAGACCGACTGATGTTCGGCACAGATTTTTTGGCGCCGGGTCAGGACGTGCCGCAGCTGGAACTCTTCGCCAAGATCGACCTGCCGGAAGCAGCCGCGAAGAAGATCTTTCGAGAGAACGCAAAGCGCATGCTCAGAGGGATGTCGTAGGCACAAGGACGGCGCGCTCAACAGTCCGAGGAAATCGCGACGCTGCTACACAAGTGGGGGCTTCTTGTTCAGGATCGACGGCGTTTGCTCCACCATCTGCGCATTCAGCTCGATGAAATCGCGCCATTCCGCCGGCACGTCATCTTCGTAAAAGATCGCGTCAACGGGGCACTCTACACAGCAGGCGTCGCAGTCGATGCACTCTTGCGGGTCGATATACAACATCTTCTCGCCTTCATGAAAGCAGTCGCAAGGGCACACGACGACGCAGTCTGTATACTTGCAGCCAAAACAGGGAGCGGTAACAACATAAGCCATTTCGTAACTCCTTATGACAATTGCGCCGACGATTCGTCCTGCGCGCAAGCGCGCATTACTATCACGCCACTCGCTGGCGCAGTGTTGGCGCCAACGCGGGGCAACTAGCGAGATCCGTTTCTGGAAGCACATCCGATTTGCTGCTACGATTGGCCAAAGAATCTTGAGAAAAATGGCGGGCCGCAAAAAAGGCCCTCGCAACGCACGGCGCGGACCTTGAATTCCAGAGAGCTACTTGAGTTATGGCAGGCCGGTGAGAGTCAGGCCGCGACGGAGATTTTCAACCGTTATGTGGCCCGGCTGGTGGCGCTCGCCCGCAGCCGAATCAGCAAGAAGCTGCGACGCCGAGTTGATCCACAAGACGTTGTGCAGTCCGCATATCGGAGTTTCTTCGTTCACGCCAGGCAGGATGAATTCCAAGTCGAGCGCGCAGGGGACCTCTGGCGGTTGCTGGCCAAGATTACGCTGCACAAGTTGCACCGTCAGATCGAGCGTCAAACCGCCGCGAAGCGCGCACTAGCGCGTGATGCGTCATTGGATCTAGTCGCAGAACGAGCAGTCGCGGTTGAACCGTCGGCGGCGGAAGCCGTCGCTTTCGCCGAAGAATTGCAGCTTGCGGTTCGTTCGCTCTTGCCAAATGAGCAAAAAATACTGGCGTGGATGCTCGCCGGTTGGACCGAGAGCAAAATGGCGTCTGAACTCGGAAAGTCCGAGCGGACTGTTCGTCGCCTTTTGGCCGCTGTGGAACGAAAGTTTGAGGACCGGCTCCGAGCCGCCGATCAGCCGCGACGCCCGAAGTCGACACACGCGCCGACGCCAGACGCGCCGCTCCAGTTTTCGGACTACACACTCGAACGAATGATCGCCGCCGGCGGGATGGGCAAGGTCTTTCGCGCGCGGGACAAGCGAACCGGCAAACCGGTCGCGATCAAAGCACTCCACAAATCAAGGCAGCTCGAGGAGCGCGCGATTGAGATGTTCGTGCAAGAGGCGAACATTCTCTCGAAACTGAGTCATCCAAACATCGTGGGAGTCCGGGGACTTGGCAGGTTTCCATCCGGCGGCTATTTCCTGGTGATGGACTTCGTCGATGGCACTGATTTGCAGACACGGGTGGAGCGCGCGCCCATTTCGATCGACGAATCGATCCGTCTGATGCGCGACATCGCGTCGGCGGTGGGCTATGCCCACACTCGCGGTGTCATCCATTGTGATCTGAAACCGGCGAATATTCTGGTCGATGACAATGGCCGCGCCGTGGTCTCGGATTTCGGCTTTGCGCAATTCGTGGCCGCGGAGTCGAAGGCGTCGCGGCTTGGTGGAACGGTCGGCTATATGGCGCCCGAAGTCTTGTTACATCATGCACAGCCGACCACGGCGGCCGATGTCTACGCCATGGGCATGCTGTTTTGGACCCTGCTGACTGGGGATCCTCCCGGGCGACTGGACCGTAATGCGCCCCTCGATCTCGCACTGGCCGGAGCCCACGCGTTGTGCATGCGTTGCACGTCGCAGGCGCCTGCAGACCGTTTACAGACGGCAGATGAGTTTTTAAGCGGTCTGGAACGACTGCGGCCTCAAGATGTCATCCCACCACAATGCAGTGATTCCTCGGTGTGACGACAGGAATCGATTCGACATGACATTCATCCCGCCGCACGATCACCTGCAACAGCTTGGCTACGCGCTCCTCACGGGTGTATTCTCGCCTGAGGAGATGGAGCCGCTTGCCGGTCGGCTGGCGGTCGCGCTACAGGCGGATCAGCCGTCGGTGCTGCGCAGTCGAGGCGCCACGTATGGCTCGCGCGATCTTACGCGGTTGCTGCCCGAGATTTGCGAGCTTCCCCGCCATGCGCGGCTGCGGGAATTCGTCACCGCCGACCTCGGCCCGCGGGCCGGGCTGGTGCGGGCGCTCTATTTTGATAAACCGCCGGAAAGTTCCTGGTCGCTGCCACCGCACAAAGATCGCACTATCGCCGTCAAAAGCCACGGCAGACAATCGGCGCACTTTCGCCGGCCGACCATCAAAGCAGGCATTCCGCACGTCGAGGCGGCCGAACCGCTGCTCGCGCGGATGCTCACGCTGCGGATTCATCTCGACCCGATGACGCTGGCGAATGGTCCGCTCTCCGTGGTCCCCGGTTCACACATTACGTCGAACAACGAAGAGTTGCCCGCCGTCGAGATTCACGCTCGTGTTGGAGACGTGCTGGCGATGCGCCCATTGTTGACACACTCCAGCAGTCTGCCCCACCAGGGGACGACGATGCGCCGCCGCGTGATTCACCTGGAGCTTGCGGCCTACGAGGAGTTGCCGGATGGATATGAGTGGGATTCGTTTCACGCGGTTTGCGTCTGATGACTTCGCTGGGATCAGCTTGGCCGTAAATTGCTCGGCGGGAGCCTCGCACTCCCGCCGTTTGGTATTCAAGGCCGTCAGCGCAAGGCGACGCTTCGGGCGCCTCAGGGGCTTGACGCCGCGCTCTCGGCTGGCAGGATGGATGGTTTAACCAACCGATTCTCCATCGCGTGAATGCTGTTATGCCCAAGCCCAAAGTCTTTGTTTCG
>DASXPZ010000968.1:0-2892 GCA_036493275.1 Pirellulales bacterium | reverse complement strand
CACCAGCTTGACGTTGGTCCAAGTCATCGCTCGTCCCCCGCCGCGGGTACGGCGCGCTCGTCGTGCTGCGAGATGAGCTGAAAGAACAGCTCTTCCAAATCGGGCTGAGCGTGGCGATCTCGCAGCTCGTCGAGCTCGCCTTCCGCCAGGATCTGCCCGCGGTGGACGATCGCCAGCCGATCGCAGAGTTTTTCGGCTTCGCGCATGATGTGCGTCGAGAACAGCACGCATTTGCCCTGCTCGCGCAGCTCGGCCACGGTTTTGAGCAAGGCCCTGGCGACCAGCACGTCGAGGCCAGAGGTGGCTTCGTCGAAGATCAGCACCGGCGGATCGTGGACCAGGGCCCGCGCGATCGAGACCTTTTGCTTCATACCGGTCGACATCTTGGCGCCCAGCAGATCGCGAATCTCGTTCATCTGCAAGCGCTCGAAGAGATTCTCCATCCGCGTCTTGAGCCTCTCGTCGTCCAGGCCGTGCAGGCGGCCGAAATACTCGACGATTTCCCAGGCGGTCATGCGATCGTAGACGCCCGTGTTGGCCGACATGAAGCCGATCTGCCGCCGGACTTGCGAGGGCTGCGTGACCACGTCGGCGCCGGCGACCGTGACCGTGCCGCTCGTCGGCCGCAAGACGGTGCTGATGATGCGCAGGGCCGTGGTCTTGCCGGCGCCGTTAGGCCCCAGCAGGCCGTAGATCTGCCCCGGATAAGCGTCGAAGCTGATTCCGTCCAGCGCCACCAACTTGCCGCGCCGCAGGTCGGCGTAGTGCTTGGCGAGTTGGTGGACGTGGATCATCGAAAACGCTGTCCTACAAGCTGGTGAATTCGAACAGTGAAAACTGCGATTGATTCCAATGCGGGGTGAAGGAAACCACAGAGACACAGAGGCACAGAGACATGCAAAAGCGGAGTTGAGAGAGATCGGCAGCCGATGTTCGTCGGCTCCAAGCTCATCCCCTGCCTTTTGCCCATCTCTTTGCCTCTGTGTCTCTGTGGTTCAAAAAAACCACCCCTGGAGATGGCCGACGTAAAAGCCCTATCCCAGCCTAGCTTACGGCTGATACCCGTTCGAATCGCTAGGCCGCCGCAACCGGCTCGGCGTCGATCAATTCGTAGAACACGTTCCGCTGCCGGGGGACGTAGCCCGCCTCGCTGATCGCGTCTCGAATTTGTTGTAGCGTGAGATAGTGGACCGTGCCAGCCGAGGCCACGACGTTTTCCTCGATCATCAGGCTGCCCATGTCGTTGGCCCCGTAGAGCAGGGCGATTTGGCCCACCTTCAGGCCCTGCGTGACCCAGCTCGATTGAATATTCGGAATGTTGTCCAAGTACAATCGGCTGACGGCCTGCGTCTTCAGATAATCGGCGGCGCCCGCCTTCGGCAGATGGGCCAGCGCCGTATGTTCCGGTTGAAACGTCCAACAGATAAAAGCGGTAAAGCCGCCCGTCTCGTCTTGCAACTGGCGCAACCGCTCCAGGTGTTCGATCCGTTCGGCCAGCGTCTCGACGTGGGCGAACATCATCGTGGCCGAACCGCGCCCGCCCAGTTCGTGCCAGGTGCGGCAGACGTTCAGCCAGTCGTCGGTCATCACCTTGCCGCGCGTGATCTCGGCCCGCACGCGATCGACCAAGATCTCGGCGCCGCCGCCCGGCAGGCTGCCCAGCCCCGCCGCCTTCAGCCGCTCGAGCACGCTGCGCAGCGAAAGCTTGTTGACCTTCGTAAAGGCGTAGATCTCCGGCGGGCTGAAGCCGTGGACGTTGACTTGCGGAAAGCGGCCCTTGATGTCGTGCAGCAGTTCTTCGTACCACTCGAGCTTCAGCTCGGGGTGCATGCCGCCTTGCATCAGGATCTGGTCGCCGCCCAGATCGACCGTTTCCTGGATCTTTTGCAGCAAGTCGCCGCGATCGAGGATGTAGCCTTCCGCGTCCTTGGGCCGCCGGTAAAACGCGCAGAAATCGCAAACGGCCGAACAGACGTTCGTGTAGTTGATGTTGCGGTCGATGTTGTAGGTGCGATAGCTCTCGGGATGCAGCCGGCGCGTGACGGCGTTGGCCGCCCGGCCTAGCGCCGCCAAATCGTGCGATTCGAGCAGCTCCAGCCCTTCGGCCGGCGACAGCCGCTCGCCGGCGACCGCCTTATCCAGCGTTTTCGCAATCGTAGCAACCAAGTTCCACTCCCGCGGGCGCCAGGCCCATGGCCTGGGACAGGCGATAAAACAGTTCCAGCCCGCGCAGCTCGCGCGGGCCTAGATGAAAGTACAGGTTATCTCGCAAATACGCCACGCACTCGGGCTGCGAAAGTCCCAGCGGCGCCGCTTCGGCTTCGGCGATCTCGCTCAGATGGGCCAGCCCCAAATCGCGGGCCTGCGACAACGCTTCCTCAAGGCCGCCCAGATCGACGCCGGCCCGGGCGGTCCACATCGCGAACACGAACGGCAGCTCGGCCCAGCGACACCATTCGTCCCCCAAATCCCAAACGGCCGCATAAGGCCCGCCCGGCGAGCGCATCGCCCGATCGCCGATCAGCAGCACGGCGTCGGTCTTCGCGTCGCCGGCCGAGGCGCCGATTGGCAGCGGTTCGAGTTGCGGCTCAATGCCGAACCGTTCCTTGAGCAGTATTCGCACCAACGCGACGCTGGTCCTCGAGCCTTCGTCGAGCGCCAGCGTCCGCACGCGCTCGACTGGCGTGCGGCTGAACAGCTTCACCGAAAGCACCGGCCCGCGGCAGGCGATGCAGGCGTCGGAGACGATCTTGTAGTTCGGGTCTTGAAAGAATTCGACCGACGGGATTAGCGCCACGTCGAGCCGGCCTTGCGCCAGCCCGTCGGCCAACCGGCTCGGCAGGTCGAGCACCAATTCGGCCTGCGGCGCGAGCCGCTGGAGACCATAGATCA
>DASXPZ010000967.1:0-3767 GCA_036493275.1 Pirellulales bacterium | reverse complement strand
GCCCCAACCTTTACGATCCCACCAGTTACGTTTCGCCCTCGACCGTTCTGCTTGATCCTGGCGATCGAGCGACTCCGTTTTGGGTGAAACCACGCCGAATGTTCGACCGCCGGCCCATCAACGGATGGGAATGCGTCGTATGGATAGCAATGTGAGTCGCGCTGTCGGAACTCGACAGCGACGGCGTCTTTGGATCAACGCCGAAGGGGCAAACGCCCCAAGCCCTTTAACCGCCGATTCTAAAACCGCAATTCGCTGCTCAAAGCGCCGCGATGTTGCTAGCAACTGCTATTTTTCGGATAGGCCCTCATTGGGTTAGGAATCGTTTGCAGTCGCCCGCCCTACAGGACGAAAGGCACGCCACGAATGCGACCCGTTTTTGCGTTTCTGCTGGCAGCGTTTTTGGCGATCGGCCATTCGGCCAGCGCGCGCGCCCAGGCCCCTTCGATCAGCTACACCACGCCACACGCCGTGGCGCCGGGCCAAGCTACGGACATCGTGTTGTTCGGCGGCGGGCTGGCCAGTCCCACCGGCGCCTGGTGGAGTCTGCCGGTCGAAGCCGTTCCGACCCCCGGCCTCGATAAAAACGGAACCGATCCGGCCCGCGTCAGCTATCGCGTCACCGTGCCGGCCGACGCCGCGGTGGGCATCTACGGTTTGCGCGTCGCCACGGTCGGCGGCGTATCGAACTTGCGGCTGGCCATGGTCGACGATCTGCCGAGCGCCAACGACAACGGCGCCAACAAAACGATCGCCACCGCGCAAGAATTGACGTTGCCGATCGCCGTCGACGGCGCCTGCGAGGCTGAAACGTTCGACTTCTATAAGTTTAACGCCGCCGCGGGGCAGCGAGTGAGTGTCGAAGTGGTCGCGCGTCGCTTGGGCTACGCCCTCGATCCGGCGATTCGCCTGCTCGACGCCACCGGGCGTGAGCTGGCCTACAGCGATGACGAGCCGGGCTTGGGCGCCGATTGTCATTTTGCCCACACGTTTGCCGCGGCCGGAACCTACACGATCGAGATTCGCGATATCCGCTACGCCGGCGGGCCGACGCATCGCTACCGGATGCGGATCGGCAACTTCCCGCTTTCGACGACGACCTTCCCGATGGGCGCGCGACGCGGCAGCACGCCGAAGCTGCAACTGGCGAGCGCAGCGGCGGGCGACGCGCCCCTTTCGGTCTGGATCCCGACGACCGAGCACGCCGACCGCGCGACCATCGCCGCCAAGCTGCCCGGCGGACAAGGCTCGGCCATGTTGAACGTGGCCACCGGCGGCGCCGGCGAGCAGGTGGAGCTGGAACCGAACAATACGCCGGAGACGGCCTCGCCGATCGCGCTCCCCTGCGCGATCAACGGCCGTTTCGACGCCGCCAAAGATCGTGATTATTACCAGTTCGACGCCAAGGCCGGTCAGCGCTGGATCTTTACCAGCGAGACGCGCAGCCTCGGCTCGCCTAGTGATCTGTTTCTACGACTGTTCAAGGCCGATGGCGGGCAACTGGCCGAGGTCGAAGATTCTGGCGGCGACGACGGCGTCCTCGATTGGACTGCCCCGGCCGACGGCGTCTATCGGCTGATGGTCGAAGACCTGCTCCGCCGCGGCGGGCCGGAATTCGTCTATCGGATCAACGCTCAACCATATCGGGCCGGCTTCACTCTCTCGGTCGACGCCGACAAGTTCGACGCGCCAACCGGCGGTGTGCTGGTGGCCAAGGTGAGCTGCGCTCGCCGAGATTACGAGGGGCCGATCACGCTTTCGCTCGCCGGCGCGCCGGAAGGGGTAACGCTCGGCAACGCGACAATTCCGGAAAAGGGAAAAGAGACGAACCTCAGTTTGACGTTCCCCGCCTCGTTGGCGCCGGGCGCTTGGGCGAACATCCGCATCGTCGGCAAGGCAAAGATCGGCGAAGCGGAATTTTCGACCACGGCCAGCACGCTCACGCCGCTCAAGGCGGCCTTCAGCGGTTGGTCTTACCCGCCGGCGGATCTGGTCGGAATGATCGGCGTCGGAGTCGGTCAGCCCTTCCCTGATTTCTTTCAATTGGCGACGGCTCCGGCCGCGGCAATTCCGTTTCCGCAGATCGTCGGCGCGACCAACTTCAAAGTCAGCGCGACGAAGCTCAACAAGTTCGACGACAACATCACGCTCGCCGTCGAGGGGCTTCCATCCGGTGTGACGGCCAAGGTTCCGGCGATCGAAAAAGGAAAGCCGGACGCCACGATCGAATTGACAGGCCCCGCGTCGCTAGCCGAAGGAGATTATCCGATCCGGATCGTCGGCTCCGGCTCATTCCAGAATCAACCAAAGCGCGTGACGCTCGATAAGGTGGTGTTGCGAGTGGTGAAGCCGGTGCAAGTGGCTCTCGCGCCGGCCGGGCCGATGGCCGCCGGCGGCAAGCAATCGGTCGTCGTTAAGTTGACGCGCATGGGCGACGCCAACGGCGCCGCGGTCGTCCGTTTCAAAAATCTACCGCCGGGCATTGTCGCGCCGGCAGAAGTGACGATTCCTGAAGGGCAGAGCGAAGCCAGCGTCGAGCTTTCGGCCGCGGCCGACGTCGCGGCGGGCCCCACGGCGCTGGCCGTAAGCGGCTCGCTCAAGGTGAAAGACCGCACGGTTAATTTGGAGAGCGAGCCCGTCAATATCGAGATCACGAAGTAACGGGAATACGCACGAAGACGCAGGGCAGAACGAAACAGGGCACTGCTGGGCAAGCCAGCAGTGGCACGCAGAAGACTGATAGTAAACTGCAAGTAGCCGCAGTGGGCATGGAAGAGCTTTGACAACGATCGGCGGACGTTTCACAACGGGCGTTCGCAGTTCACGAAATCACCGGATGAAATGCAATGGAGATGTGCCGTATGTCACGCCGACTTGGATTACGGATCGCACGTGGACTGCTGGTGGTCGCGGCATGCACTGTCCCCCGGCTCGCTCTGGCTGAGCCGCAAGCCGGGACCGCGCCGGCCCTCGAGCCGATTGTGGTGGGGACGCCCGAGAAGATCGAAATCCAGCCAGCCACGATCGCGCTGACTTCGCCGCAGCGGAAAATGCACCTCGTCGTCAGCGGCTCTTACGCCGATGGCTCGACGCAAGACCTGACGCGCGCCGCCCGCTTTGTCTCGAATAACGAGCAAGTCGTGAAGGTCGAAAACGGCGCGGCGATCCCGGTCGGCAACGGGCAGGCCGAAATCATCGCGGCCGTCGGCGGCAAGGATGTCAAGAGCTTGGTCACCGTCACCAACCACGAAAAGCCGGAGCAGGTTTCATTTCAATACGGCACGCTGGTCGCTCTCTCGAAGCAGGGCTGCAACCAAGGCGCTTGCCACGGCTCGCCCAGCGGCAAGGGAGGCTTCCGCCTTTCGCTGCGAGCCTACGATGCAGCGGTCGATACCGAGACGCTGGTCCGCGAGGCCTTCAATCGCCGCACGGACGTTTACGAGCCCGAGATGAGCCTGCTGTTGCGGAAGCCGCTGATGGAGGTGGCGCACGGCGGCGGTCAGCGTTTGAAAAAATCGGACCCCAGCTATGAACTGCTGAAAGATTGGATCGCCCAAGGGTGCAAGCTCGACGCGGCCGAGGCGCCGCAGTGTGTGAAGGTGGAAGTTTTCCCGCGGCAGCGCATCTTGCGTCGCCCGGCCCACACGCAACAGATGCTGGTGCTGGCCCGCTTCTCCGACGGCAGCGTGCAAGACGTGACCGAGCTGGCTTGCTATTCGAGCTCGGACGAGGGAGTGGCCACGGTCGACAATTCCGGTTTTGTCGTC
>DASXPZ010000966.1:0-4988 GCA_036493275.1 Pirellulales bacterium | reverse complement strand
AGGCCGGAGGTCGGGTCGAGCCCGACCCAACCGGCGCCGGGCAAGTAAACCTCGCACCAGGCGTGCAAGTCGGTGAAGTCTTGGATGGCGCCGGCGGCCCCTTCCAATGGCTTAACGTCTGACTTGAGTTGAATCAAATAGCCCGAGACGAACCGGGCCGCCAATCCCAAGCGCCTGAGGATCTGCACCAGCAGCCAGGCAGAATCTCGGCAAGATCCGCTGGCGCGCTCCAGCGTTTCGTCCGGCGTCTGCACGCCCGGCTCCATGCGGATCTGGTATTTGATTTCGTTGTAAACGCGCGAATTGACGCCGACCAGAAAATCGACCGTGCGCTTCTCCGTGCGGTCGACCGAATCGATCCAGGCTTGCAAGCGCGGACCGGTCTCTTCGCACAGCAAAAACGGCGCGATGTCGCGCGAGAGCCAAGAGTCGTAGCGGAACGGGCATTTTTCGGCTTCCGGCTCCAGGAAGAAGTCGAACGGGTTGATCACCGACATCTCGGCAATCAGGTCGACCACCACGCGAAAGCTGGAGGTCTTTTCCGGAAAGACGACTCGCGCCTGAAAATTGGCTTGCGGGTCCTGCTGCCAGTTCAAGAAGTGCCCGGCCGGCTCGATCTTCAGCGAGTAACTCAGGATGGGCGTCCGCGAGTGGGGCGCGGGCCGCAGCCGCACGATTTGCGGGCCGAGCGAAATCGGTCGCTCGTAGCGGTAGTGGGTCTCGTGGTAGAGGGCGACTCGAATGGACATGCGATGCGATTCTTTCTAGGCCGGGCCTTGGCGCCGGCTGCTGCAATCACGCGACAGGCGCGCGGTTTCAAACGAACAGGAGGGCGGTCGGGCGAGCGACCTGCGGTCCTTCGCTTGGTGTGGCAGACGCATCCTGCGACCGCTTAAATTCGGCTCATATCGCTACTTGCGCCGCCGGCAGCGGGAATATATGATTTTAAGACATAATCTCGCACCATGCGATCCGAACTGAAGCGACCGCCCAGGGTGCGCATGGCCCGTTTAACCCGCGCAACCCACGCTCGCGGCACGCCGTCACGATCTCGATCGTAATAGAGCGGCACCACCTGATTCTTCAGCACGTTCAGCAGCGAGAGGCGATCTCGCTCGTCGTGGACATCGGTCGATTCGTGCGTGTCTCCCTGGCCGATCTTAAAGCCGTTGCGGCCATCGTACGCCTCGGCCCACCAACCGTCGAGAACCGATAGGTTCAGGCCGCCGTTGAGCACGACCTTCATGCCGCTGGTGCCCGAGGCTTCGAGCGGGCGACGCGGATTGTTGAGCCAAACGTCGACTCCTTGCACCAGGTGGCGGGCGACGTTGATGTCGTAATCCTCGACGAAGACCACCTTGCCCAAAAATCGCGGATCGCGCCCCAAATTAGCGATCTCTTGCAGCACGTGCTTGCCCGGCGTGTCTTTGGGATGGGCCTTGCCGGCAAAGACCAACTGCACCGGCATTTGCGGATCATTGATCAACTCGATCAGCGCCATCAGGTCTTGCAGCAGCAGGTTGGCCCGCTTGTACGTGGCAAAACGCCGCGCGAAACCAATCGTCAGCGTGTCAAGGCTGAGGGCCCGCTTTAGCTGTGCCACCGAGTCGGGCGGATCGCCGCGCCGCTCTGCGTGCAATACCGCGCGGCGGCGGGCGAAATCGAGCAGGCGGGCCTTGAGCGCCTGATGCGTTTCCCACAATTCGCCATCCTCGATGGAACTGACGGCGTCGAGCCCATTCGACTCACGCAGGCGCTCCGTCCAATCGGAGCCCAACCGCCTTTTGAATAGTTCTTGCATCTGCGGCGCCAACCACGACGAGACATGCACGCCGTTGGTGATGTGGCCGATCGGCACGCCATCTTGTCCGCGGCCCGGCCAGAGGCATTGCCACATACTGCGTGAAACGTCGCCATGCAAAGACGAGACGGCGTTGGCGCGGCGCGAGACCTTGAGCGCCAGCACGGTCATGCAGAAGTCTTCGCTGTGGTTTTCCGGATCGACCCGTCCCAGCGCGACCAATTGATGCAGGTTCATCCCCATCGATTCGCGTAGCGGGCCGAGATGCTCTTCGATCAGGTCGGCCGAAAAGCGATCGTGGCCGGCCGGCACCGGGGTGTGCGTGGTAAAGACCGTGCGGCAAGCAACGCGGCGCATCGCCTCGTCGACGCTCACCCCTTCCTCCGCCATCGACTGCCGCATCAGTTCGAGCACGGCGAACGCGCTATGCCCCTCGTTCAAATGAACTACACCCGGCAAGACGCCCAACGCGCCGAGGGCGCGGACGCCGCCGATTCCCAGCAGCAGCTCTTGGCGAATCCGCGTTCGCGTGTCGCCGCCGTACAGCCGCGCGGTCAGCTCGCGATCTTCCGGCGCGTTGCCGGGCACGTCCGAATCGAGCAGATAGAGCGTATTTCGCCCGACCGACAGTTTCCAGACGCGCGCCGCGAGCGGCCCGGTGCGAGTATCGATCGAGATCGTGATCGGCTCGCCGGTTGCATTCAGCGCCGGTTGAATCGGGATGTCGGCGCTGTCGAGGTCGAGGTAGTCCTCTTGCTGCCAACGGGCGCTATCGAGCCGCTGACGGAAATAGCCTTGGTCGTAATAGAGCCCGATCCCGATCAGCGGGATCCCCAGGTCCGAGGCGCTCTTAATATGATCGCCCGAGAGGATGCCCAAGCCGCCCGAGTAGATAGGGACTGATTCATGCATTCCGAACTCGGCCGAAAAATAAGCGACAGGCCGGTCCCAGAGAACGCCGGCGTTGCGCCCTCCCCAGGTATCTTCGCTATCGAGATATTCGCGCATCCGCCGATAGGCGTAATTGATCCGGCTATGGAGCACCGATTGCCGGCAACGCTGCTCCAGATAGTCGATCGACATGCTGCGCAAGAGTACGATCGGGTTATGATCCGACTCGCGCCACCGCACCGGGTCCAACTCGCGGAACAGGCTCGTGGTCTCGTGGTCCCAGCACCACCACAGGTTGCTGGCCAACGATCGCAGCCGGTCGTAGGCCGGCGACACGAAATGTTCGACGTCGCGTAATTCGCTGACCAATGGGCTGAGCTGCGCCGTGGCGGCAACCAGCAGGCTGATCTCGGCGGTCGAGAATTCTCGCGCTTCGGCCGTCTGCACCACCAGAACTCCCTGCAACGATCCACGGTCGACCAGCGGCACGCCGAGCAGCGTGTGATAGATTTCCTCGCCCGCTTCCGGGAAGAACTTGAAACGCGGGTGGTTTGCAGCGTTTGTGAATGCTTCGGGCCGCATGCGTTCTGCGATTAAACCCACCAGCCCTTCATTGAAGCGCATTCGGACCCGCCCAATGGCGTCGGACCGCAGCCCTACCGACGCGGCCAGCACCAGGTGCTTTCGGTCCGGCTCCAACAGGTAGACGGAGCAGACGTCGGTCTCGTAGCGCTGGCGAATCAGGCCGACGATATTCTGAAGCGATTCCGTCGGGCGGCCGTTCGTAGACAGCACCTGGCCGATTTCTTCCAGCGTTACCAACAGCGGATGTTCAGCGAGAGACGGTGTGGAGGAGACAGTAGTTTCAATCACGGCAAGACCTCGTAGGGCGGCGGAAGGTTGAGTGCTCGGCTCAAGTCGACGACGTTCGGCGCCACATTCGCTGCCCCCCAACAGGGGCGCGCACTGCCGGCGCGGCAAAGCGGAAAGGAACGGCAAAGCATTCGTCGTGCCGAATGCGCGACAATTCACCTTCGAGGAGTGCGTAGTGAAGAATTTGCCGTAAAACAGGCGAGAAGAGTTGCGGTTCGATCAGAAATCGCGAGGCGCTTCACCCCCCAGCGGCGGGCGAGATTGCCCAATTTCTAAGCGAGACGTGCCACGCGACCGAACGCGGGTACTGTTAACCCAGAGTGTGAGCAAGAACTTTTTTCACGCAACGCCACCGGGTATCTTGGGGGGATGGACGACTTGATCCCGCCACGCATGTATCCGTGCCCGTGCTGTGGGTATAAGACGCTTGAGCTCGAGGAGCGCGGGCACTACGAATTGTGTCCCGTCTGCTATTGGGAAGACTGCTGCGTCCAGTACAACCACCCAGGCTTCGCGGGCGGCGCCAATAGGCCTTCGCTTAGGACAGCTCAACAGAATTCTATCCAATTCGGCGCTTGCGAACGAAGGTATTTGCAGCAATGCGACATTCCCGAGAAATACGAACGCGACGAATCTTGGACGCCTCTTCGATAGCCTCAGGAGAGAGGCTCCAGGACGCTTAAGTGCTGCGCTGGTTTATTGCGTTCGTTCTGTGGTCGGGTCAGACTAGCTGAAGAATCTGGGCAAGCACAAGCGCGGTCGGCGCTCCAGGAAATGCCGGCACAGAAAATAGCAACTTTGAGTTCGGGGCTCGAATTGGCCTCGGGAGCCCCCACGTATGACTCTTCGATCGGTTTTTTTGCGGCGCTTGCAGCTGAGCTTTCTGCTCCTCGCCTTTGCCGTGGCGCTCTTGTCAGCGCGGTCGAGCGGCTTGGCCGCCGATTCCAAAGCGGCTAAGACGCAAGAAGCGACTGCGGCGACCGACATGTCGCAAGTCATCGCGCAGCTCGAACAAGCCGTTCGATACGAAGTCGCCGCCAAGAATCTGCCGGCGTTTTCCATCGCGCTGGTCGAAGGCGAGCGGCTCGTCTGGGCCGAAGGGTTTGGATTTCAGGACGCCGAAAAGAAAATTCCGGCCACGGCCGAGACCGTCTACCGCGTCGGCTCCGTCTCCAAGCTATTCACCGACATCGCGGTGATGCAGCTCGTGGAGCAAGGAAAGCTCGATCTCGATCAGCCCGTGCAAAAAGTCCTCCCCAGCTTCACGCCTAAGAATTCGTTCGATGTCCCGATTACGCTCCGGCTGTTGACGTCGCACCGGTCGGGCCTGGTGCGAGAATCTCCTATCGGACATTACTTCGACCCGACCGAGCCGACGCTCAAGGAGACCGTCGAGAGTCTCAATCGGACGTCGATCGTCTAC
>DASXPZ010000965.1:0-1964 GCA_036493275.1 Pirellulales bacterium | reverse complement strand
CGAAATCACCCTCTCGCGCTGCGACAAAATTATCGAGGCCTGCCGCCAGGCGAACGTCAAACTGTCGGCGATTTTTCCTTCGCGGTTTCACGATTCGAGCCAGGAAATCAAGCGCGCCATCGAGGGCGGTCGTTTCGGCCGACTGACGATGGGGGACTCGTACGTCAAATGGTTCCGTCCACAGTCGTACTACGACAGCGGCGCGTGGCGCGGCACGTGGAAGCTCGACGGCGGCGGCGCGCTGATGAACCAGGCGATCCACAGTGTCGACCTGCTCACCTGGTTCATGGGCCCGGTCGTCGAGATCACGGCTCACGTGGGGCTGGTGGCGCATGAGCGGATCGCGGTCGAAGACGCGGCCGTGGCCACAGTCAAGTTCGCCAACGGCGCGCTAGGCGCGATCGAGGCCACCACGGCGGCGTTTCCCGGCTATCTGAAGCGGATCGAGATCCACGGCTCGGCCGGCAGCGCCGTGATGGAAGAAGAAGACATCATCAAGTGGGACTTCGCCAAGAAGAACCGCCGCGACTCGATCGTGCATGAGCAGATGGGTCGCCGCAAAAGCACTGCCGGCGGCGCGAGCGATCCGACGGCCATCGGCCATCACGGCCACACACTGCAATTTCAGGACGTGCTCGACGCGATCAGCAAAGACCGCGCGCCGGCCATCGACGGCGTCGAAGGGCGCCGCAGCGTCGAGATCATCCTGGCCGTATATAAAGCGGCCGAGACCGGTCGCGTGGTAAAATTACCGTTGGCCAGCGACCCGTCGCTAGCCGCGCGCAAGAAAGACGCCACGGCCAAAGGCAAATAGAGAACGAGATCGATCCCTCATGGCGCGTTGGCCCCGGCACACCTGGACGTCGCTCTACACCTACGCGGCGGTGTTCGTTCTGTTCCCGATCTTGGGACTGCTGGCCTACGCTTGGGTCCGCGGCGGCTGGCCGTTTTGAATTGGCTCGAACTTTGAGCCGGGCAAGCGTGTCACCGATCGCTGTTTCGCCACGTCATCGCCTCACCCCGAGCTTTTGCCCGAAGGAGAAGGCGCCCGCGATTTGGGTTTCGCTTCGTCGGTCGGCATTTGGCCGTCGGCCAGTTCCTGATCCCAGTCGTCCATCAGGGGCCAGTCGACTGCGCAGGTGCCGAAATCGGCCATGTGCAAGTAGCTTTCAAGCCGGCCGATGGTGCGATCGAGAAGCGCGTTCTCCTTGCGGAAGATCGGCCCGTGACTGGGGAGGAGCCACTCGACATCGCTGGCGCGAATCCGCTTCAGCGACGCGATGAACGACGGAATGTCGCTGCCGTGATGAGCGTCGATGGCGCCGACGCAGCCGTCGCGATAAATGTTGTCGCCGCTCAGCAGCAGATTGCCCAGCCGAAACGAGAGTTGGCTGTCGGTATGCCCGGGCGTGTGCCAGACTTCGAGCTGCAATTTGCCCACTGGGATGACGTCGCCATCTTCGACCAGTTTGTCGAGCTTGACCGGCGGCATGGGCATATTGATGTCTTGGGCGTCGATCTTAGCGAAGGTCTTGATCGGGTCGCCGGTTGCCAGGGGCTCGGCGGCCAGCTTGTGGCCAATGACCGGCGCCTTGAGCAGTTGCTTGGCCTTGGCCAGTCCCTGGATATGGTCGACGTCGGCGTGCGTGGCGACAATCGCCTTGCACTGCGAGAGGGGAAAATCGAGTTGCCGGATCATCTGGACGATCTCGTCCACCGTATCTTCGAAGCCGATGTCGATCAGCACCCATTCCGCGTCGTCGTAGACCAGGTAGACGTTGCAGCCGAGCCGCTCGCCCGCCTGGTAGTTCATTTCGATGACATGGGGAAAGACCGGCTTTTTCTGGAGCATGGGGATGAGCTTCCTAAGTTCGGCCGCGGTCTGATGGCAAATGCGGAGGGCCGGCGACAGGCCGCGGCAGCGCCCAAATTCTAGTCGGCCGAGGCAAAAAGCTCCAGGACCC
>DASXPZ010000964.1:0-2754 GCA_036493275.1 Pirellulales bacterium | reverse complement strand
CACGTTTCGCAAAACGCACCATGGACCGATCGTGGCCAAGGAGGGAGAGAAGCTGATCTCCGCCCGATTAGCCAAACATTACGACGCCTTGATGCTGCGGCAAAACGTCAAGCTGATGCGCGTGAAAAATGTGGGCGAGTTCAAAGCCGCGATGGGGATGCTTAACTTTCCGATCATGAATGCAATCTACGCGGACCGGCACGGCGATATCTTCTATCTTTATAATGGCACGATTCCGCGCCGCGATCCGCAGTTCGATTGGAGCCAACCGGTCGACGGCAGCGACCCGCGAACGGAGTGGCAGGGCTATCACCCGATCGAAGATCTGCCGCAGGTGCTCAATCCGAAGAGCGGCTTTTTGCAGAACTGCAATTCCAGCCCCTTTACGGTGACTGACGAGGGGAATGTGACCGCGTCCAACTATCCCAAGTACATGGCCGAAGACGCCAATGACGACAAACGCCGCGCCAAAATCTCGCGGCAATTGCTTCGTGACATGCACAAAGAAACCTTGGCCGACTTGGAAACCGCGGCCTTCGACACCACGCTCTATTGGGCTCAAACCGAGTTGCCGAAATACGAGCGGGCGTTCAAAGACCTCAAAGAGAGCGATCCGGCCCTGGCCAAACGCGTGGCGCCCTACATTGAGCATTTGCTGAATTGGAACCACCGCGTCACGCAAACCTCGACGCAGGCGCCCTTGTGCGTCGAGTGGTACGAAGAAATGTACGGCGGCAACTATCCAGGCGAGATCATCAAGCCGGAGTTTCGCGATAACCTACCGCAGCAGTTCCAGGCCCTGGAACGTGCCGCTTCGAAACTGCAAGCGACGTACGGCAAGTGGCAAGTTGCCTACGGCGATATCTATCGCATTCAGCGTCCGCCCAATGTGGCCGAGCTGTTCGATATTCCGTTCGACGACGCGCAGCCGAGCCTGCCATGCGTTGCCTCGCACGGCCCAATGGGAGTTGTTTTCACTGGATATTACACGCCGACAATTCGCATTCCGTTTGTGCGCACGACCATCAAGCATTACGGCGTGATCGGGCTCACCTATCTGGGCCTCTTCGAGTTCGGCGACAAGGTCACTGGCGGCTCGCTATTGCAATTCGGCGCAAGCGGCGACCCTAAGTCACCCCACTTTATGGATCAGGGGCGGCTTCTCTCGGAATGCAAAGTGAAGCCGTCTCTGTTCGAATGGGACGAAATCCGGGCCGATGCGCGGCGCACGTATCATCCCGGCGACGTTGCCTCGGAAACGGCGCGCAAGCCGTAGACGGTAATCACGGTTTGCGGTCCCAGAAGACTCCGCAATAGCTCCCGACGTCTTGCTCGGTGTACGGAGATCGGCGGAGCCCCTTGCACTCCCAGGCTTGGGCGGGTAGGAGTGGGATACAGCGGAAGCGATGCCTTTCGCCCACTTCCGACCGCTCATTTCGCTTGGGGCAAGAGGGAACCGCCATGAATGGCCCGCGAAGCGCGCTCCGCGCCGCGCTCGTCGCCGCCGCTGTTGCGACGGCTTTTTCCGCCAGCGCCCTGCTCGCCCAGACCAATCGTTACGAGACCGGTCGACGTCTCCGCATGTTCGAGGTCGCCTGGTCGAACAGCTCCGACGCCGAGGCGCGCCGCCGAGCGCTCGCGCCGCTCGAACAATCCGTTACGCAGTTTCTGCGTGGCCGCGAATTGGAAGCGGCCCAATCGCTCGACGCCGCGCGCTTCGCCTTGCGAATGGCCGACGAGCTGCCGGCCGCCACGCGCTGGGCCGAATCGCTGATGCTGGTCCCGGCCAGCCGCGCCGTCGACGCCTCGGACGCGAATCTTAGTTTGGAGCTCCGCTCGTTCTATCCAGTCACTGCCAACATGCCGGGCGGCGCCACGCTGACGCTCACTGTGCTCCGCGTCGACGATCCGCATCCGACCATGCTGGCGATCGATAGAATTCCGCAGGCGGTGGCTCTGCCGCTGGCAGGGCTGGGCGAAGGAGACTATCGCCTGCGATACGCCGTCACGCTTGGCGACATGCAACTGGCCGAGGGGGAATGCGCGTTCTCGCTAGTCAAGAATCTGCGCGCTCGCGCCGCGGCGCTTGCCAAGGCGACAGAAGGCTTCGAGAAGGACAAGCAAAGCATCGACAAGCAAACGGCGCGAGCGCTCTCGACGCTCGTTCTATCGCTCGCGGCGGGCGAAGTCCAAGAGACCGATTTCCCGGCGGCGCGGCTCCTGGCCGAGGCCGAGGCCGCCGCCGCGGCAGCGATCGAAGGCAAGGAATTCTACGGCGGGCCGAAGGCGGACAGTTCTGGTTGCGGCTCCCCACCGCGCACGGCGTGATCCCTGCGCGGCTCTTCGTTCCGCCGCGAGACGACGACGAGAAGCCACTGCCGCTGGTCGTTGCGCTACACGGCGCCAAGGGAAGCGAGAATTTGTTCTTCGACGGTTATGGACAAGGCGAAGTCGTCGATGAATGTCAGCGCCGTGGCTGGATGGTGGTTTCACCCCGCACCGAAGGCTTTAGCCTACTCCCGGTCGACGAGATCGTGGCCGCGATCAACGCCCACTACCCGGTCGATCCGCGCAGGGTCTTTGTGGTTGGGCATTCGATGGGCGCCATGCAGACGGCCGCCGCCGCGATCGCCAAGCCGGAGCTTTACGCGGCCGTCGCGGCGCTGGGAGGAGGAGGGACGGCGAAACCGAGCGACGCCCTGAAGCGACTGCCCTACTTTGTCGCCGCCGGTAGTCGAGATTTCGCCTTGCCCA
>DASXPZ010000963.1:0-5580 GCA_036493275.1 Pirellulales bacterium | reverse complement strand
GGCGGCTAGAGGAGTTCATCGAGCTGACGGACATCGTGTGCCTCAACTACCTGGAGCCGCTGGAGCGCGAGTACGAAACGTATTGCCACTTGCTAGCCGCGTGCTGTTGTCAAGAAGGTTCGCCGGCGGTCGAAGGGCGTGGTAAGCCAGCAGGTTGGGCAGCCGGCATACTTTGGACACTTGGTATGGTGAATTTCCTGGATGACAAATCGTTTGAACCGGTTATGAGCGGCAAGCAAGTGGCTGCGGCGTTTGGAGTTTCAGTAGCCACAATGCAGGCCAAGAGCAGAGAAATCCGCCAAGGTCTCGATATCCGGCAGTTCGACCCTGAGTGGACGCTGCCAAGCTTGTATGGAAAGAATCCTCTGGCGTGGATGGTGGAAACCAAGGACGGGCTGCTCTTGGACATTCGACGACTGCCGCGCGAGAAGCAGATGTTGGCCTTCGAGCGTGGAATAATCCCGAACGTCCCTGCCGACGCGGAGAGCGAGGGCGACGGCCCACATGACGGCTGAGAGAATAAAAGGAATAAGAGGGGGGCAGAACTATTTACGGCATGTGACGTAAATAGTTCTGACCCTTTTTGTTGTTGGGAGTAATTGCTTTGTTGAGAGTTAATGGTACTGCGAGCGATCCACAATTGTCAGTGCTGGCTGTATTTTAATGCCTCCTCGGCAGAATTTGTGGGTGACTTTTGTTAGCGAAGGGACCGTTCTGTCCGAGAAATCCAGGGTTTTCGAGGTTTGTTTGGGGTCTTGTTTTCCGTGGCCGGAACTCGGTGGCAGATTGGGCCGCTGTTGTTAACTACAGGTAGGTGGCGTACCCGCGGCGTCTGCTCCGCTCAATCAGGTCCGCCCCCGCAAATTGAGGTGGACCCCAATCGTTGGACAGTTTTTGGGGTCCACCTCAGTTCACCCATGGTGGAAATCCGAACTTGATATCAAGAGTTAGACTAGCGTCTAGCGACTCGCCTTTGCACGCGATCATTCGCGGCAATTCGCCCGACAAGTTCGCCAATGTGAAGCTACTAATCGAAAAAGGCACCGACCTTGACCATGTAGATGGCAGGAATAGCACGCCGGCTATGGCCGCTGCGATGAGAGGACGATACGACATTGTCCTCTTGCTACTTGAAGCGGGCGCGGATTTTCGAGTCATCCCTCAGCCCGATGAATCAATGAGACTGATCCATTTGCTTGTCCGTCAATCATCGCGGCCAAATGGCGTCAGCGTACAGAACCAACCCGATTTCGAGAGGGTTATGAAGTGGCTGACTGACCAAGGCCAATCAGTAGATGCTGCCAGAGCGGATCTTAAGCACTGGGAATCCTTAACAGGAGAGGAATTCGGCGAGAAACGGTAATCCGAAATTACCACGCGCAAAGACCGCGAAGCGAAAGAATCGAAGAAGCCCTCCGCAAAGGCGGAGAAAGCGCCGCAGTAACTCGCAGTTGGCGAGCCTCTCCCTACTTCCTTCTACTCCTCGCTCTCCGGCGGAGACGGCGATGACGCTCTCGATGGGGGCACGGTGGACGACGCGCTTTCGGCGACAACGGCGTCGACGAAATCTTGTAGTTTGAAGAGGGTGAGGTCTTCGGCTTTTTCGCCTACGCCGAGATACTTTACCGGCAAGCTTACCTGCTGGCGAGTGGCGACGGCAAGTTTCACTCTGCGAAGAACGCTCCATCGCATCCGATGCGGCAGCATCGCACCAACACTATTCGCGTTCGGCCCAGGCGCGGGCGTTGCCTTGTTCGTCGATTTCGAGGTGGACGATGTTTGGCGCGCAGCAGACTGGGCAGTCTTCGACGTAGTTTTGCTCGGCGCCGGCGGCTGGGTCGATCGGGATCACGATCTCTTCGCCGCACGAATCGCAGATGTATTCCGCTTCGAGCGACATCGAGGCCGGGCCGCTGCGCTTGCGTTTTTTCTTTTTCTTGGCCATCGGTTTTGCGTCCTGCTTCCGAGCAGAGAAGTTCGAAGCGGAATCGGCCCAGTCGAGACGAAACGAATCGCTCCGGACGAAACTATTTGAGCTTCAGCAGCGCCTCGTCGACGTCGACGGGCGAGCCTTCTTTCGGAATGTCGAGCTTCAAGGTCCAGAGGACGCCGTTGGTGACTGCGCGGCGATAGAACGGTTTTGACCAGTTCTCGTGGAAGTGCAACCCGGTGAAGCCGAACGAGCGCCCGCCGTCGGGCCGTTCCCACGTCCAGCCGACGCGCTCGTCTTCGCCGTCGATCGCGGCGGTCAGCAGCGTGCGGGGGGCCGGCTCTCCCGGCGGGACTTTGAGGCGATAATAAAACTCATCGCGGGCTTCGATCGGCGTGAGCCCTCGCGCGGCCGGATGCTCGGCGTCGGCCGGCTTGAGCGTGGTTTCGAGGACCTGGTATTTTCGATCGGGCCCGCCGTGGCAGCCGCCGAACAGCTTGACGAAGGGCTCGACATACTGGGCGTCGCGGCAACCGGTCCCCCAGTGGAGCGCGGTGAGGCCGCCGCCGCGCGCGGCAAGTTGCGCGAGCGCGTCGCGCCGGCGCGGTTCGACCGAGATGAACTTCGCCCCTTCGCTGACATAAAGGACCACGGCGTCGGAGCGGCGAATTAGATCGGGCCCGTCGTCCCAGGCGCCGGCGGCTTCGGAAATGGTCACCTCGACCGCTGGGTTTTGCTTCAAGCAGGCTTCGAGCACGTGCAGGCCGGGGAGGAACTCATGCGTGGTCGCGGGGTGATTGTCTCGCTGCTGGCCGACGAGCAGGATCTTTTTCTTTTCGGCGCTTTTGTCCGCGGCGATGGCCACGCCGCCCAGGGCGATCGCCACGATCAGGCCGAACAGCACACTGACTCGCATCCCAGAATCTCCGCTAAGAAGGGAGTAAGAACGATCCGGCCACGCGCGAGCTGCGCGCCGCCGGAAAAAGTGATTATAGACGACCGGGTGGGCTGGAATCTGGTCTCTGCCCGCCAATTTAGCGGCCCCGCGAGATCTGCAAAGTCGCGAATGGTGAGCTTGATTTCTGTGGCTGGCCTCTTTGAGGCCGGTCTTTGTCGAGCTACTTCCGGGGTCTGAGACTCCGGCTACAGGACTTTGCAGTTCTCCTGTTTGCCTCGCCGGCGAGCGTTGACTGCGGGCAGGGGACGGCTCAGAATCGGAGGGCGAACGGCGGACATCCTGCGGCCCTGCTAAATCGGCGCCCGATGATTGTCGTTCGTCCCACGCGAATCCAACCTCGATTCTATTCACGCCCGCAGAGGAGCTTGCCTGACGATGCTGACCAAGTTGCGCCCGATGACGACATTGTTGTTCTGCCTGATGCTCGCGATTTTTGCCGGCGCGGTTGCCCAGGCCGAGACGTGGGGCGAGAAGCTCGGCTATCCGGCCGGCAAGAAGGTGCTGATTTTACACGCCGACGATATCGGCATGTGCTACGAGGCGAACATGGCCGCCAAGGCGATGTTGACCACCAAGACGCAGATTCCGGGCGTCATGCAGATTCAATCGGCCGCGCTGATGGTCCCTTGTCCTTGGTACAACGAAATGGCCAACTGGTATAAGGAAAACCCGAGTTACGATCTCGGTCTGCACATCGCGTTGACCAGCGAGTGGAAGTGGTACCGCTGGGGGCCGGTCGCCGATCGGGCGAAAGTTGCCGGCCTGATCGATAACGACGGCTACTTGCATCGCACCGTGCAGGCCGTGGCTTTCTCGGCCAAGCCGGCGGAGGTCGAAGCCGAGATTCGCGCGCAGATCGAACGCGCGATTTCCAAAGGGACGCGCCCAAGCCACATCGACACCCACATGGGCACGGTCTATTCGCGGCCCGACTTCACAACCGTTTATCTCAAGCTGGCCGAAGAGTACCGCATTCCGGCGATGGCGGTCGAGCCGACGCCGAAGGTGATGGCGAAGTTCAAGAGCCAGGGTTACCCGGTGAGCGAAAAGGGGAGCCAGATCCTGCGAGATTACAAGTTGCCGAAGCTCGACGACTTCTGGGGCGCGCCCGAAGGCAAGACGTACGAGGAAAAGAAGGCGAACTTCATCGCGCTGGTTCGCTCGCTCGATCCGGGCATCACGGAGATCATCTTCCACCCATCGGTCGAGACGGAATGTTTGAAGGCGATCACGGGGAGTTGGCAGCAGCGCGCCTGGGAAATGCAAATGTTCGGCGACCCGGAGATGCAAACGTTCTTCGAGCGCGAGGGGATTTTGTTCACGAACTGGAAAGAGATGATGAAGCGGTTTGACGAACGCAAGCTGGGTGAGAAGAAGGAGGCGAAGTAGCGGATTGTGCTGGCAATCACCGGAATTCTAAGGATACGAGGGCTTGGCCTTTGGCGCGCTATAGGCGATCAGATAAAGAGAAAGATGCGATACCTCGGTTTTTGAGCGAGTTCTTCACGGAACCTGCGTCGGCGAAGGTTTCCCCTGGCGAACGCGAGGCCTTGCATGCTGTATACGCGTTTGTCGAATCCAAGTTCGGAAGTGCGAAATACGTACTTGGCCTGGCAGTCGATTTCTGTCTCCTGGCTCAGCAGATCAGCTCGATTGACAAACGATTGGCGGGCGGTGATCCGAATTTAACGAAGGCGGAATTGTTTCAGAGATACCCGCGCATGACGGAGGACGCTGGGAGACCGTTAAACACTCTGACGCTCGAATTTGGCGGGCTGCGATTCGGAATCCGTCAGATCGACAATCTCGTACTGAGCTTGTTTCAGTCGCTGGGTCGGACAAGCTACCCGAGTTCGGCGCCTTATACCACGGGGCAGTGGGCAAAGTACGCTGACGATCTTTTAGCGCCAAGCTTTCGTCTGTCCACTTCTGCAAGGCGAAGGTTATGTGAAGATTTGATCGACCTCGGCCTTCAACGAATTACGGAGAATCGATTCTATGCGACTCGCATCGAACGGGAGAGATTATTCGAGCGTCTTGTCAAAGATTATCCGCGGGGAGCACGGGGAGAGAACGCAGGGATGGTATTCCAAGGCATTGCGTATGGATTCTTCCGAGCGGATTCTCCGCATCTAAGCCTTGTCACAGATAAGGTCCGGACCGGATCGAAACGGCAGAAACGATTTGGCGACGTCGACGGCTACTACGGCCTTCATCTTGAGCTGTCGATTGAAGTCAAAGATTTGGCGATAGACGCGAGCAATGTCGAAAAGGAACTTTCCGCATTTTGTCTCGAATCGCGAAATTCGGGGATTAAGGGCATTGCATTCGTACGGACATGCGACGAACATGCGTCGAATTATTTGCAGAATTCCGGCGTTGTCACGATGACCCAAGCGAGCGTTCTCGACGTCGTTCAGCTTTGGGATTGGCAGAAGCAAGATATTGCAGTGCACGGTCTAATGCACTACCTCGCACATATCGAAGAGAATCCGGAGGCGGTCAAGCGCTTTTTGACGTTCGTGAGGGAAATTGAGCCCACGCACGACTCGGGCCCTGTAAGAAATCTTGTGTCAGCCAGCGGGGATAGGATAGCTTTGATAGCCTTTTTCCCGAAATGGAGAGTGACGCATGGATGCTTCTTTACGATTACGGGCGGAGCAACTCGCGAGTGAGATGGCTGGCCAGGCGA
>DASXPZ010000962.1:0-3466 GCA_036493275.1 Pirellulales bacterium | reverse complement strand
GCCGCGCGCGGCAAGCGCAGCGATTGATTCGATGTAGGCGAGGTCATGGACGCGGCCGATGCGTTCGAGGGAGGCCGGCTCCCAAGTCGGCTTCGCGCATTTGGCGGCGAGGCCGGTCGAATCCAACAGTGTGGTGATTGTCTGCAGGCGAAGGGCCCGCTCGGGGTGGCGACCGGTGTCGTGCTCCAAGAATCGAGGATCGGTATAGAGGAGGGTCATGGTGATGGAAGTGGAACGATGCGGATTCTTCACGGGCCGTAAGTTTTTAGGATACCAAGTCTAGCAGGCGGGCCTACGGCGAATGGTTTTCCGGCAAAAAACCCGGCGAAAACGTGCGAGAGCGGCAGGCGTTTGGCCGCCTTGAGGGGCCGGCTGAAACGGGGTAAACTAACGGGTCTTCGCTAACCAGCAAATTAAGGGATCGAGCAATGACGATTGATAAGAGTCTACGGGTCAAGCGCGGGGCTTCGCGAAATCGGAGCGTGCTGACGCGCGTCGAGCGACTTGAGCGACTCAAAGAGGCGGAACGTTGGAAGGAAGGCGACTCACCGCTGGGTCTGCCGAAGGTGCGCGTCCGCAAGATGACGATGAAGAAGAAGAAAAAGAAGAAAGAAGGCGAAGAGGGCGCGGAAGGCGCTGCTGCCGCCCCGGCCGCTGCCGCGGGCAAAGCCGGCGCGAAGACCGCTGCGGCGAAACCAGCCGCCAAGCCGCCTGCCAAGAAGAAGTAGTCTGGCTCGATTGGCGAAGCGATTGCAGTTTCGCCAATTTCAGTTCGCGGGCGTGTCTTCCCTCAGAGATTTCTTCAGTTTGCCGGCGAGCTCGTCGAGAGTATTGCGCTCTTCATCACGTGAGCGATTGTCGCCGCTGGTCCCGGCCGCTTGCAGTTCCCCTTGCCGTTCTTCGACGCGCTGCGCCAAAAGACGGATCGCCGACTCGGTGCTACGAAGCGGTGGTAGATGCGATTGCTCGTCGGGGCCGAGGACGTCGACGTAGAGCGACAAGAAATTCCGCTCTTCGGACAATTGATCGAGCTTGGCTGATAGATCGACGAGCGCAGCGGTGGAAAGTTTGCCGGCGATCAGCTTGGCGTCGATGCCACGAAGCGCCATTTCATAGCCTTGGACCCGGGGAGCGAGTTGGTCGAGCCGGATATGGACGGGTTGCTCGGTGGAATGCGCGGCGGGGCTTGTGTGTGAGTTAATCGGCGCGGCGGGAACGCTGCGGGTGTCGGCGTGGTCGGGCGCCGTGTCGTCTTGAAATGGATCGCCATCGGCGGGTCTCTTGTCGGCTGCCGGTTGCTGTGGCTTGGTCTCTTTCGGTGCAATAGCTTTGAGAAGCGAAGTCTCTGTGCTTGGCGCGGTTACGGGCGGCGAAGGGAGCGGTGCCGGCTTGGCGACGAGGTCGCTCTGGGGCGCGCTCGGTGCGATTGGTTGAGCAGGCTTGGCTGCTTTTTCCGCGACGACGAACTTCGGGATCGGCGGCAACAGTTTATCGGATCCGGGCATCGACGCGCGAATCGCGCCGTGGAGCCACGCCGTCATCTGCGCACGATCTGCTTCGTTTTTTGCCGATGCGTTCCAAGCGTCCGTCGCCTGTTGCAATTGCTCGCGGCGGCGCGTGATTTCTGGTAGGTTATCGCGATAGACGAGCTGGAGCTCGGCGGTCAATTCGGCGGAGAGTGATTGAGGATCGGACGCAGTTTTGGGCGACTGAGTTGCGGGCGGCTGGGCGGCAACAGAGGGAACGCCGGCCGCCAGCGCGATCAATCCGAAAACTGAAACCAAGAGTCCGCCGACGCGCAGACCGCGGGGGCTCGGACGCAAAGGTTGGAATTCAGTTAAAACGGGGGCTGCGGCGAACATCGGTCTCCGACCGCGAAAGAAACAAGTGGAACAATCGCATAGCAAGCGTACGACCGTGATACCTTTAGTCAAACCGTTCGACGTGGCGATGTCCAGGGCCGGTGCGGAATGGGCCGCCTATGCAGGCCGTATTGATCGTAAGGGACTGGATTGAATGAACGACATTCTCCCCCGCGCGGCGGATAGCCAGGCCCAAGATGACGAATTCATGCGACTTGCGCTGCGCGAGGCGGAAGCGGCGCTCGCGGAGGACGAAGTGCCGATCGGGGCGGTGATCGTTCACGCGGGCCGAGTCATCGCCTCGGCGCACAACCAACGCGAGCAGCTGCGCGACCCGACGGCCCACGCGGAGATGATCGCGATCACGCAGGCGGCCGAGGCGCTGGGGAGCTGGCGATTGGAAGAGACAACGCTGTACGTGACGCTCGAACCGTGTGCGATGTGCGCGGGCGCGATCGTGCTGGCGCGAGTGCCGCGGGTCGTGTTTGGGGCGACCGATCCGAAGGCGGGGGCGGTGGCGTCGCTCTATCGGCTGCTGGAAGACGCGCGGCTCAACCATCGGGCGGAAGTGGTTGGGGGCGTGCTCGCGGGGCCATGCGGAGAGATGCTGAAGCGGTTTTTTGAGGGGAAGCGACGGGGGCGGAAGTGAATGAAGTAAGAAGGCAGAAGTAAGAAGGACGTGGGGAGAAGTTGCATTGCGCAAAAAGAAGGCCGCCGGTGGGTCAGGCCGGCGGCCAGGGGGTGCTCGTAAGGAACGAGCAAGGGTTTTCGTCGCGACCCTGTGGTTCGTTAGTGCGTGTCGTAGATCAGTTGCGCCGGCGGCACTTTCGCGGCGACCTGCGAAAACGCGTCGAGCATTTGCTGTTTCATGGCGACGATGGCGCTAGCACCGGGTACGCCGATGAAGCGGCCCTGGCCGGTTAACGCGATGGCCTATTCGCCAAAGTCTGCGCGTTGAAACCGATTGACGAAATCAAGCTGACGTGTGAACAAAACAATTGGAAAAGGTTAGCGAGCCGGAGAACGTCTAGGGATGAGCTTGAGCGCGGACGTCTCGGCCTACTTTCTCGCTAATGGAAACTATAGGTCGGATTCGTCTACCGTGCACGCAAAGATTCCCGGGCAGCGACTGAATAATTGGAAAAACGCTCGCCAGCTTCCCGGCGGGTGACGGAGAATCGGCGCAACCGACACGGCCGATGAAATGCGGGCTGGGATCGGCGGTAGCAATGGCTGGCTGGCGCCTACAAACCGGTCCAGGATTGCCAGGCAACGGCCATCACGTCTGCATCTGATGTCGCGGCGTCTTCTGGCGAAGCCGAGTCCTCGGCCTCCGGGGCGAGGGTTGCATCGCCCAAATTGGCGACGATCGCGGGCGGCGTGCTGTTGAGTATCAGCAATAGTGCGCGATCCATTTGGTCGGCAGCAGTCGACGAATCCGATGCGGCAACGGGAAGAATTGTCTTCGGCTCGATCACTGCAGCTGACGTCGATGTGAGCGGCGACGCGGCGGCGATCTCTGAGACAGTGATCGGCGCGACTTGCGACGTGCTGGCCGCAACGCTTTCGGCCGCGCCGCCAGCACTCAACGATTCGGCGCCACT
>DASXPZ010000961.1:0-9315 GCA_036493275.1 Pirellulales bacterium | reverse complement strand
AAGGGTCTCGTCGCTACCAACTACCACGTCGTCTCCGACGCCGTTAAGGCCGAAGTGGTGTTTAACGACGGCACGCGCTTTGGCGTCGAAGGTTACGTGGCCTTAAATCCGCAAACAGACCTTTGCGTGCTCAAGCTCAATGGCGTTCCTCCCAACGCCAAGGCGTTGCAACTGGTGACGGCCGCCGGCCCGCGCGACGCCTCGAAGGTTTACGCCATCGGCCATCCCTACAATTACGAATTCACGACCACCGACGGCATCGTCGGGCGCGTGATGCATACCGCACAATTCCCCGCCGACACCCGGGAGTGGTTGAAGGAATCTCTGCAAGGAGAGCCGGACAATGTCTGGATTCAGCATAGCGCCAAAATTTCGCCGGGCAATAGTGGTGGCCCATTGATCAACTCGGCGGGCGACGTGGTGGGGGTCAACTCGTGGATCAACGAGAAATTGGACTTTGGCTACGCCATCCACTCGAAACATTTGCAGGACCTGATGAATCAGGAATCGCCGACCGTCACGCTGCTCAAGGACAAACGCCGCGTGTTGCATGACAATCCGCAGGGGCAATTGGCCCAGTCGCCTATTACCTCGGAGCACCTGCAAAAGCTGGCCGCCGATCTTTCCGCGAGGCGCTGGAGCCCGAAAAACGCCGAAGACTTCGCCTCGCTCGATTCCCTGGCGTTTGCCATGACGATTGTCCGCTTTATTCAATCCGGCGCTGACGTCAAAGTGCCGATGCCAGCGGAGGAACAGTTGGCCCTGGTGCAAGTGGTCGATCAGATCATCGACACGCTGCGCAAGACTAACTGGCAAGACAACGAGCAGATCCTGCCGATCAACGCTCACGCCAGCAAACCGCGCAGGCGGAGCGAAGGAGTGTTTCTCTTTGGGATCGTCAAGCAGCGCGCGATAGCCGAAGGGGAGCACGGTTGGTTGATGGAGTTGAAGGGAAACAACCGGCTCTTTTTCATGCCTTCGGAGGGAGGAGACGCCGAGTTTAAGCCCGGAGATTGCGTGCTGGTGCTCGGCATCACCGGAGAGGGAGGAATCCGCTTCGGCGAAGATCGGCCTCGGTCCATTCTGGCCTCGGTCGTGGTCAGCAAAGTGGCGATCAAGGTGGCCGACGGCGCGCCCGGAATGTCGGGGCAGGTTATGCCCGGCGTTGGCCAGGGAGGCATGCCGCCTCCCGGAATGCGGCCCGGTTCGCGGAATCGTCCCGGCTCGCGCCGTCCTGGTTCAATTCCGCGGGGGACGAACTGAGCCCCCGCCGTTGAGCGCCAAGTTTCCGCCGTCCATCGGAATGAGCGCGCCGGTGATCCAACTCGAGGCGTCCGACGCCAGGAGCACCGCCAGGCCGCGGATGTCGTCGGGCTGTCCCATGCGTCCCGTCGGGATGCCGCGCAGCCAAACTTGCTTCAAACCGGGATCGGCCGCCATCCGCTCGACGAGGCTCGGATTCACCACCTGCGCCGGCAGAATGGCGTTGACTCTTACGCCGAGCGACGACCACTCCGTGCTCAGCTCGCGCGTCATCTGCGCCACGGCGCCCATCGCCATGCTGTAGGCGATGTGCCCGCGTCCCATAGCAGTAAGGCTGGCCAGCGAGCCGATATTGACGATGCTGCCACGCCCGGCCGTGATCATCCGCCGCCCGGCCTGCTGGCACATCGCAAACCGGCCGACCACCAGGTTATCAAGCGTGCGGCGGAGTTGTTCGATCGTGATCTCCTCGGGCGGGGCCATGATTCCTTCGCCGGCTACGTTTCCCAAAAAGTCGATCCGGCCGAACTCACGATCGAGCCGGGCGAACAACTCGCCAATTTGTTCGATGTTCGCGACGTCGCACTCGGCCGCGATGGCGCGGCGCCCCAGCTGCTCGATTTCGGAAGCCGTTTTGGCCAGCCCTTCAGCGCTGCGATCGACCAACAGCAGATCGGCGCCATGCTCGGCGAGCGCCAGCGACATCGCCCGCCCCATTCCGCGGGCCGCGCCCGACACCACAGCGACTCGCCCGCTCAGATCAAACAAAGTGCTCACGGACAGGGCTCCGGCAATGAGGAAGGCGAAGGCGTCTCGGCCGTGTGGTTGGTCGAGCTCGCTGCGCCGCGCGATGGAGAAGATGAAAGCTGTTGGCAAACCTGGGCCAGCCACGCCTCGCTCGGCACGGAGAAGGGGCGGAACTTTTCGAGTCGCCCTTCGTCTTCGCGGTGCAACAGGGCCCGATGCCGCCCCAGTTGGCCCGCGGCGGGGGAGTCGATCAACAGGCTGGAATCGGTGGCGCTCATTTGCAGCAGCACGCGGGTATCGAACTCTTTGAGTGATTGACGATCGACGACGCGATTGAAGTTGGTCAGCGTATCGCACCAGATGATCGTATGCACGCCCAGCGGCGGTCCCTCGCGCAGGATTTCGGTAAATTGGCGGTCCGGCTTGGCCGGCGCAGGCTCTGTGGAGCGCGAGAAGCTGAAATCTTCCTCCTGTTTTCGCAGCACCCGCAGGCGGGCGAGATCGAAGACGAACAGGAAGCGCGGCGCGGCTGCGGCGGATCCGGCTTGCCGTTTTACCACCTCGGCCGCGAACTCGGCGACGACCTGCGGCGCCTCGGAGGCGTCGGCGACGCGAACCCGGTTTCTAAAATCGCTCGGCAGTTTGCGCAGTAGCGCGCCATAAGCCGCCTCGACGGGCCCTCCCAGCAGAATCTGAAACTGCGGTCCCTCGGCGGCGTCAGGGGGTGGGAGTTGCGCGGCTAGGCTAAGGATGGCGGCCACCATCATCCCGGCCACCGCTTCGTCGTTCTGACCGAGGAAGAGCAAATTGGCTCCGCCCCGCTGCTGGAAGTCGACCGAGGTGGCCTTGTCGATCGCCAGCGGTTCGCCCAGCCAAGCCCGCGCGGCGCCGACGGTCTTGGCGCCATGGTCGGCCGCCAGCAATTCGACCATGCCGGCGCAGCGTTCGACGTCGGCCGGCTGCGTCCCCTCGAACACGATTTGCGGCGCAATGTTCATTTGCGGCCGCGCTGCCATCAGCGATTGCACGTGCCCCAGGAATATCTCGCGGCGAGCGTCAGGCAGCCAGACGACCTGAAACGGATGATTCCCTTCGACCAGGCCGCCGGCGTCGTTGTAAATGGCCTCGCCGGGGCGCGAGAGGAGCCGCGCCGCCGAGTTGTCTTCGCTCAGAATAAGATGTGCGTCGTTCTCGCTGCACTGCAGCGCGATCCGGATCGCCATCTGCCCCAGCGTGCTGCGGGCCAGCGAATAGGCGCCCCCCAAGGTTTGCGAGCCGAGATGAACGTGGATGCCGAAGGCGCGGCCTTGACGCACGAGGCGATCCAGCAGCAGCGAGGCCTCTTGCGCCACCTTATCGTCCTGGACGAAAAACTCCTGAAATTCATCGACGATGAACAAGATTCGCGGCAGTTGATGCCCCTGATCGCGATAGCCACCGATATCTTGCACGCCGGCGGCGCGGAAGGTCTCGCCTCGTTCACGCATTACGAAATCGAGCCGCTGCATCACGCTTAGGCCGAACTCGCGCTCGCTTTCGATCGCTACCACCCGCGCGTGCGGCAGCGCGTGCGTGACGTAAGTTTTGAACTCGACCCCTTTTTTGAAGTCGATCAGGTAGAGTTCCAACTCCTCCGGGCTGTAGCGGAGCGCGGCGTTGGTGATCAGGGCGTGGAGCAGCGTCGACTTGCCCGAGCCGGTTTTGCCGGCGATCAACACATGTTGCGAGGTCCCCAGCCCCAGTTTCAAATGCGCAAGCCGCGTGGCGCCGGCTCGTCCCAAGGGGACGTCGATCCCGCGGCGGCTGTCTCCAGTCCAGTATTCCTCGGGCGGAGGGGCGATCGCCTCGAAGGGAACTTCGACGCGCTTGGCCGAGACGGCCGCGGCGCCGACTGATTTGAGAAGTTGCTTGGACTGGTCGGTCGGCGCCGTGTCGATTGCCAGCGGCAATTCGCCAAGCGCCGCGTCTTCCCACACCACGCGATCGGCCGTGGCGCTAAAGACCGTGGCGTGGGCTCGCAAGTCGGCCAGGCGAATGCCGGGAATCGCGGGCAAGCGACTGTCGACGCTCATCAACACGTGGACGCCGCAGCGACGTCCGCTGGCCGCGACGCTCATCAGTCGGCGCGCGGCGGCTTCGTTGAAACCGGCCGGAAAATTCGCCACCACCAGCACGCGGAACGGCTCGGCGATCTCTCCCGCCTGCAGGTTGTAGGCCTCGATTGTGGGAAACTCGTCGCGCAGGTATTTCTGAATGACGGTCTCCATGTGTTCCGTCAGATCGGACAGCCGCTGTTCGATCTGTTGCGGCTCCGTCCAGATGCGGTGGCCGACCAGCGCTTCGTCGAAGTCGGCCAGGTGCATGAAGGCGGCGAAATTCTGCCCCAGGCCAACTGGATCGACGATCGTGAACCGCACCTTGCCGGGCGGCACCGACGTGGCCAGCCGCAGCATGACAACTTGCAATAGTTCGATCGCCCGCCGGCGGCCGGCGTCTTGTGTCTTGATGTACATCGACGTGGCCGCCGGAAAGTCGAGCGCGGCGGGAAGCGGGAATTCGCCGTCCTCGGCCCCGGTGATCCCTCCGCCGGGACCGCTATTGGCCAACTTGCCGCGCAGATCGACCTTCAACCAGCCGAAGCGGATTGCCTGCGGCATTTCCTCGGGAGGTTTCCACTCGCCCAGCAGCAGCGACTCCCAACTTGGACAGTCGCTGTCGATCTGCTGACGGATGGCGGCGACTTCTGCCCGCGCCGCCGAAAAGGCTTTTTGCCAGGCGGCCTGCTGCTCGGCTTGTTTGCGTTCCAGGCGATCGACCAGCGCGCGGACCTGCTGCTCGTTGCTCGTGCGCAGCTCGGCCAGATCTTTCTGATGGTTTTGCCGCGTTTCGACCGTCTGCAAAGCATGCCGCGCCACCGCCATGCGAAGTGCCGAATCGAGATCGGTCTGCAAGGCGACCAGCCGCTCGTCGGCCGCCTTCAAAATCGCCGGCGGCTCGGTCTCGCGGCGACGGACGCAGTTGGTCAGCGTTGGGGTATAGGTTTCGTCGGCGCGGCGGGTGTCCGCTTCGCGCTGTTTCACGCTTTTTTCTTGTTCGCGCTTCGTCTCGGCAATGGCGTCGGTCAGAGATTGCTGGCAGGCCTGCTTGGCCTCTTTCACGGCCTGACAGAGGGGACGGAAGATCTCTTCCGCATGCTCTCGCGCCAGTCGCTTCAGCCAAACGCTGACGCCGATTCCGATCGCGATCGTGGCGACCGCGCTCATCACGCCCCAGATAACCGGCTGCAAACCGCTCAGCCACCCCAATCCGCACATTACGGGAGTGGCGACGGCCGCCGCGCCGAAATAAACCGAGAGCAGCCCGCTCCCCTGCGTGTAAGCAGGGACGCGCAGCGCGCCGAGCTTTTGCAACTCCGTCGTGGCTACCGCTAATGAATCGACGAGCCACTCGCGCGGAGGGCCAGGATGAGGAGCGGTGGCCTCTGGCGTCGGCTCGGCGACCGGGTTTTCATTCGTTGTCTCATTCGCCACTTCGCTGGCGGGAGTGTTCGATTGGGCATTCGACTGGGCAACCGCGTTGGCGTCCGCTTCGCCGGGGGCAGGGGGGGCGAATTCCGCGACCACTTGCGCGGCGACCGACGCCAGCTTGTTTCGCTGAAGCCAGTCGACCCCTTCCTGCTGCAAGAGCTGCGCGCCGCGATGCTGCTCTTGCAGCTCTTGACGCGTCTCGGCCAGTTTCTCCGTCAGCTCCTTGCGTTTCGCCTCGAAGACGGTGCGGGCCAGCCAGCGGGCCTCGTTGAGGGCTTGCTTCGTCTTCTTCTCGATCTTATCGAGCTCGCGGGTGATTTTTTCGACGGCAAGGTGGCTTTCGGTTTCGATCGTCTCGTGATCGCTTTGATGGCGCGCCGACAGAGTTTGCCGCGCTGTTTTGAGGTCGATTTCGGCAGTCGCCAGGTCGCGTTTTAGTCTCGCTTCGAGCTGCGCATTTTGCTCGGCGAAATCGGTCTCGGCCTTTTGCTGCTCATTGCGATAGGCCTGCGTGAGCGCCGTTTGCGCCGTGGCGCGCTCTCCGATCAAGCGCGACAGCTCGCGCACGACCCGCCGCACTCGCTCGCTGAGACTGATCTGGGTCATCGGCTGGGGCGCCCCTGGGAGCGGACGAAAAGGGCTGCGGACGTGATATTCGACGGGCTCAACGGCATTCCTGCTCCACGCGCGAAAGTAGTTCCTGCATGCTCTCGATCGCCCGCAAGACCGTATTGATCTTCGGCTCCAGCGGCGCCAGATGATTCTCTTCGAACTCGTGGCTCACTGCGTCGCGCCACTCGGCCTGCGTGTCCGCCCAATGGGCACGGAGTTTTAGCGCCGCGTCGGAGAGCCGGGCTTTGCCGTCATGCAAATTCATGGCGATTCCTTCGCTGCGGGAGTGCTAGCAGGAGCTGGCGACGGACGCGCTGGCGCGATCTCTGCCGGGCTGGTTGTAGTGGCCGTTCCTATTTCGACCGCGGCGTTCGGCGCCGAAAGTTCCAAGTAACTGGCCAGTTGGGCGGTAAGCCGTTGCAAGAGCAACACGGCCTTGGGCACGTCGCCCAACAGCGCGCTGGCCAGCGGCTCGGCCCTCATGCGATATTCGAGGACCGCCTGGCGCACCGGCGGAATCCAGCGGCGAACCGCGGCCAGCTTTTCCTGAGCCTCTTCCAGGCGGCGCTTGGCCAACTCGAGAGCTTTCTTTTCTTGATAGCAGGAAGGAGTTCGACCGGCGTCGATCGTGGCAGCCAGGCAGCGATGGAGGTCGGTCTTGGCCTCGCCGACGCGGTCTTCGCGAAGCCTTATTTCATGTTGCCAGTATTTGAGCTGATCGTGCTCCAGCCAATCGACAAAACGATCGAGCTCCATCCGAATCATGGTCAACGAGAGATCGGCCCCTTCGCCGAACGATACCAGCGCAGCGCGAAAACGGTCGAGCGCCTCGATCGAATGGACGTTGGCGGCGCCACTCATGGGCGAACCCTTCGGTGCTGATGCTGATGTTAACGTTGACGGAGATATTCTTCGATGCGTTCCGCCTTGCGCACCAAAAAGGGCACGTGCTGCTCGACGGCTTCCAAAAAGCGATTGACCTGTTGCGTTGTCTGCTCGAACTCGTCGACGAATTTTTGTTGTTCTTTATCGCGCCAGGTGTTGCCGAGCGATTTCAATTGACCGCCGAGCGCCAGCATCTGCCCTTGCAACTCGGCGTGAAAACGCTTGAGGTTGTTGGCAAAACGACGCAATTCTTCCGGATCGACAATGGCTTGCGACATGCGTCTCGGGCCTCGTTCGAGAGAGGGGAAAGGGGCGCCGGCCGCCGCGAGCGCCGCCGTAGGTAAAACCCCAGCGTTCCGCCGATGTTTCTGCCGGACGCGCCCAGAAGCTCACCCCAGACGCGACCCACTCTCTCAAGTCTAGGTCCCCTGGGTGGTGATGTAAATGCAAAGCCGCGCCCAGTTTGCGCTCGATTCCGCGCGGGGGCTTTGGCGCCTGCGACACAATGGCGCCTGCGGCAAACAGGGAAGAAGATCTCCGTTCGCGCCGAGCTGCGGCGAAGAGCTACGCCAGAATCGGCTCGATCACCTTGCCCGCGACGTCGGTCAAGCGGAAGTTACGACCCTGAAAGCGGTACGTCAGCCGCGTGTGGTCAATGCCGAATTGGCGCAGGATTGTGGCGTGCAGGTCGTTGACGTGGACTGGGTTTTCGTGGGCGTGGTAGCCGAATTCGTCGGTGGCGCCATAGCTCATGCCGCCGCGAACGCCGCCGCCCGCCAGCCACATCGAAAAGCCCTTCATGTGGTGGTCGCGCCCGCTCCCTTGGGCCATCGGCGTGCGGCCGAATTCGCCACCCCAGATGATCAATGTCTCGTCGAGCATGCCGCGCTGCTTGAGATCGGCGATCAAGGCCGCCGAGGCCTGGTCGACTTCGCCCGCCGTCCCTTTGACATGCTCCTTGACGCTGCCGTGATGATCCCAGTCGCGGTGATAAAGCTGAATGAAGCGCACGCCGCGCTCCGCCAGCCGGCGAGCCAGCAGGCAGTTGGTGCCAAACGAGCCATCGGCGCCGCTTGCGCCGTACATCGCCAGCACGTGAGCCGGTTCGTTTTTCAAGTCCATCAGGCCGGGGACGCTGGTCTGCATCCGGAAGGCCATTTCGTACTGGCTGATTCGCGTGGCGATCTCGGAATCTTCGACCGTTTCGTTGCGCAGCCGATTGAGCGCCTGCGTGGCGTCGACCACGTCTCGCTGCCGCTCGGTCGTCTCGCCTGGCGGGCTGCTGAGATACAGGACAGCGTCCCCTTTCGAGCGGAATTCGACGCCCTGAAACCGGCTGGGCAAAAATCCGCTGTGCCACTGCCGCGCGGCGATCGGCTGCGCTTGGCCGAACTTGCCGAGCGACGTGAGGACCACGAAACCGGGCAGATTGTCACTCTCGCTACCCAAGCCATACAGCAACCACGAGCCCATCGCCGGACGGCCCGAGATGCTGCTGCCGGTGTTCATGAAGGTGTGGGCCGGATCGTGGTTGATTGCCTCGGTATGCAGCGAGCGGATCACGCACAGCTCATCCGCTACTTCGCCCAGCTTCGGAAAAACGGTCGACAGGCTCTGGCCGCTCTGTCCGTATTGCTTGAATTCGTGCTGCGGAGCGAAGCAGGTCAGCTTGGCGCCCTGCAATTGCGCGATCGGCTGCCCCTTGGTGATCGATTCGGGCATTGGCTTGCCGTGCATCTCGGCGAGCTTCGGCTTGTAGTCGAGCGTTTCGAGATGCGACGGGCCGCCGGCCATGTAGAGATAGATCACGCGCTTGATCCGCAGCGGGAAGTGGGGCTGCATGATCACGCCGCGCCACGGGCCTTCTTCGCCCACGGGCGTCGAGACCGGCTGCGCGGGGGCTTCGGCGGCCCCGAGAAGTTTTGGATTCAGCAAGCTCGCTAGCGCGAGCGACCCGACGCCGGTCGTCGCCCGCCCCAAAAACGCTCTTCGCACTAAGGTTTGTTCAATCGGATCGAGCATCGTCGTCTTCTCCGGCCGCTCACAATCGGCGGCGATGTTATGCGCTTGCGCAATAACTCAATAGCGAGTGATCGTTTCGTGCAGATTGAGGATCGCCCGGGTGACGGACGTCCAGGCCGCCAGCTCCGCGCGTTCGAGATCCTTCGGCGCCGGCCATTCGCCCGTCGCCAGCAGTTGATCGGCGGCAGCGGGGTCGGCGACGAACTGGGCTCGGTGCTTTTCATAGAGCGCCGCCAGCAGTGCGATCTCTTGGGCGGTT
>DASXPZ010000960.1:0-4526 GCA_036493275.1 Pirellulales bacterium | reverse complement strand
GAAGGAAACCTGCGAAACGCTTAAGACCGAGATCGAAGGGGGCGCCGATTTCGCCGAAGTCGCTCGCAAGCATTCGCAATGCCCCTCGGGCAAGCAGGGGGGCGACCTGGGCGAGTTCAGCCCCGGACGCATGGTGCCGGAATTCGACAAGGTGGTCTTCAGCGCCCCGGTGGGCGAGGTGCAAGGACCGGTCCGCACGCAGTTCGGTTGGCATCTGCTCGAAGTCACCAGTCGGACCGAATAATCGCGGCGATCGCCCGCGGCGCGATCGGGAAACTTGGAATTGACGATGTCGAACGCAGAGAGAATAGCCGCCGCAGACCAGGCTCTGGCCGGCGCGCCCCGATCGAGCGTTAACCATCGACTACGCTGGCTACGCTATGGCGGCGCGGCCGTGATCGTCGTCGGCGCGGCGGCCATCTGCGGCTGGACCTGGTTGCGGGTCGACTTCGACGACCAGCGCCTTTTCCTGACCACCGCGCCCACGATCGCCGGCGCGTCGATCGCGCTGGTGGCCTGGCTGCTGCTCACAGCGCCGTGGCGCTGGGTGACCAAGGGAATGGTAATCGCGGCGATCGGCGTCGCTGTGCTGGTGGTGATGGCCGCGGTGCGGATCGAAGGGACGAGCGGCAACGTCGTTCCGCGGCTTGCCTGGCGTTGGACCCCCAAGCATTATTTTCAACTCGACGCCGATTTTCCGGACCTCACCGGCCAGCCGGCCGATCTGAAGACGACCACTCCCAACGATTTTGCGCAGTTTCTTGGCGCTGACCGCCAGGCGACGGTGACTGGCCCGGCGCTGGCGCGCGATTGGAACGCCCACCCTCCGCGCGAACTCTGGCGTCGCGAGATTGGCGCCGGCTGGGGACAGTTCGCCATCGTCGGAGATTACGCCGTGACGCAAGAACAACGGGGCGAAAATGAAATGGTTTTCTGCTACGAAGTGCTGACCGGAAAGCCGGTCTGGCGCCACGCCGACGAAGCGCGCTTCGACGAAATCGTCTCCGGGGCCGGGCCGCGCTCCACGCCCACGATTGTCGACGGTCGCGTTTATACAGTCGGCGCCACTGGGCGCATGAACTGTCTGGACGGCGCCACCGGCGAAGTGGTTTGGACGCACGAAAACATCCTCAAAGAAAACGACGCGCTACAGCCCGATGGAACCATGCGGCTCAACTGGGGCCTGAGCGTTTCGCCGCTGGTAGTGGACGACCTGGTCGTGGTAAATCCAGGCGGCAAAGCCGGGCATGCGCTGGTCGCTTACAACCGGGAGACAGGCAACGTCGTTTGGAACACCGGCGACGATCGCACGTGCTACAGCTCTCCTCATCTTTGTACGCTCGGTGGCCAGCGGCAGATTGTGGTCTTCTACCAGGATTGCGTCGTTGGACATGAGCCCAAGGACGGGCACGAGCTGTGGCGCTACGAGTGGCCCAGCATCAATTCGCGCTGTTCGCAGCCGCTGGCGCTTGGCGACGACGTGCTGGTCTCGGCCGGCTACGGCGACGGCAGCGCCCTGATCGGCCTCGTCAAAAACGAAGGCGGCGCCGAGACGATCGGCAATCGTTGGAGCGAAAAGAATAAGCGCAACCTGAAAAGCAAGTTCGCCAACATGGTCCTGTTCGAGGGAAACGTTTACGGACTCGACGACGGAGTGCTGGCCTGCGTCGACGCCGCCACCGGCGCCCGCCGCTGGAAGTCGGGGCGCTACGGGCATGGGCAACTGCTGCTGGTGAACGACCTGTTGATCGTGCAGGCCGAAAACGGCAACCTGATCCTGGTCGAGCCCAACCCCAAAAAGTTGATCGAGCACGGCCGCATTCCGGCGCTGCACGACAGCGAGTGGTCATCCGAGGTCACCTGGAACAACCCGGCGATCTCGGGCAGACATTTGCTCGTTCGCAACGCCAGGCTAGCGATCTGCTACGAGCTGGCGGTGGAGTAGGCCTGAGGCTACAGGCCTGAGACTTTGAGGAAGACGCGCTCGCGTTAGCGGGCCGCAGCCAGGGCCTCGGCGGTCCGCCAGTCGGCGCCTTCGCGTTCTACGCGGTGATAGAGCGTGTCACGCTCGATCGGATCACGTCCTGCTTCTTCGATCATACGACGAATGGCTTCGACCGACAGGATCTCGGGCGTTTCGGCCCCGGCGTCATGATAGATCAGCTCATGGCGAACCGTGCCGTCGAGATCGTCGGCGCCGTAGGCCAGAGCCGTTTGCGCCGTGCCGACGCCGAGCATGATCCAGTAGGCCTTGATGTGGTCGATGTTGTCGAGCATCAGCCGGCTGACGGCCATCGTCCGCAGGTCCATCACGCCCGACGGTTTTTTGATGTGGCTCAATCCGGTGTTGTCCGGATGGAACGCCAGCGGAATGAACGTCTGGAATCCGCCCGTCTGGTCTTGCAACTCTCTCAGCCGCACGAGGTGATCGATCCGGTGAAACGATTTTTCGATGTGGCCGTAGAGCATGGTGCAGTTCGTGCGGAGCCCCATCTGGTGGGCCGTGCGATGAATCTCCAGCCAGTTGCCCGCGTCGGACTTGTGCTCGCAGATCTGGTCGCGCACTTCGGGATGAAAGATCTCGGCGCCTCCGCCGGGCATGCTGCCCAGGCCCGCCTCGCGCAGGTCTTCGAGAATCTTTTGGATCGACCAGCCGGTCAGATGTTGGAACCAGTTAATCTCGACGGCGGTCCACGCCTTGAGATGAAGTCGCGGATAGGCCTCGTGCAACAGGCTGACGATATTGCGGTAGGTCTCGTACTTCCACTGGTGATGCAGGCCGCCGACGATGTGCATCTCGGTGCAGCCGGCGTCGACCGCTTCGCGCCCGCGGGCCAGCACCTGCTCGTCGCTCATTACGTAGCCCTTGGAGCTGCGCAAGTCGGAACGAAACGCGCAGAACGTGCAGCGATAGACGCAGACGTTCGTGGCGTTTAGGTGCGTGTTGATGTTGTAGTAAGCGGCGTTGCCGTTCTTGCGCTCGCGGACCAGGTTGGCCAGCGCGCCGACATCGTTCAAGTGAACTTGCGGGCTGTCGAGAAACAGACCTTCTTCGAACGTGAGGCGCTCGCGCGCCTCGACCTTCTCACGAATGCGTTCCAACGTCGGCGGCGGGGCTTTGATCATTGCGATGGGGCGGCGAGTGGGAGCCGGATCCTGATTTTATGAGAGATCTTCGTCTGTTCGGCAAACAATTCAATCTATCAATTCGGCAACGATCGGCAAACGCCTTTCGCCGCGGGTTTTGCGGGTCAAATCAATAAGTCGAGCGAGCCGATTACAAACAATCCTACGCTAATGACGGCGTTCACGTTGAAAAAAGCGACGTTCACGCGGGTTAGATCGTCTGGCCGGACGATCCAGTGCTCGTAAATCAGCAATAGCGACACGGCGGCGATGCCCAGCAGGTAAATGCCGTCGAGCAGGGGATAGACCAGCGGCAAGGCAAACAGCAGAGCGATCGTCCCTAGGTGACAAATGGACGCCAGCCGGAGCGAATTTGCCACGCCGAGCCGCACCGGCACGCTCCGCAGGCCGCATTGGCGGTCGTAATCGACGTCCTGGCAGGCGTAAATGACGTCGAAGCCAGCCACCCACAGCAGCACGGCGGCGCCCAGCACCGTCGGGGCCAGGGCGACTTCTCCCCGCACGGCAATCCAGGCCGCCACGGGCGCCATCATCAGCGCGGCGCCCAACCAAAAATGGGCCAGCGACGTGAAACGCTTCGTGTAACTGTACGCCAGCAAAAAGGCCAAGACGGGCAGCGACAAGTAGATCGGCAGGCGATTCGGCAAAAAGAGCAACGTCGACGCCACGAACGCCGCGGCGCAGAAGATGGCGAACAACGTCACGCTCCCCACGCTCAATAACCCAGCCGGGATGTGCCGCGAGCGGGTCCGCGGGTTTTCGGCGTCAAACTTGCGATCGGCCAGTCGGTTGAAGGCCATGGCGGCGCTGCGGGCGAAGACCATGCAGAGGACGATTCCGGCCAGTTCGGCCACGCGCCAACTTCGCGGCGGGTCGTCCGCGGCGTTCAACCGCCACGCCATTACGGCCGAGAGAAGCGCGAACGGCAGCGCAAAGACGGTGTGGCTGAAGCGAATCATCTCCAGGATCATGCGCAGGCGCCGCATTCGATTCATTCTCCCCAGCGCCGCGTAAGCCCGTGCGGAACGCCCAACTGATCGCAGATCCGCGCGACGACAAAATCGACCAGGTCGCCCACGCTCGCCGCGCCGTGATAGAAACCGGGCGAGGCCGGCAGCACCACGGCGCCCGCCTCGGTGGCGCGGCGCATGTTTTCGATCTGCACAAGCGACAGGGGCGTTTCGCGCGGGACCAGGACCAGCTTGCGCCGCTCCTTCAAATGGACGTCGGCGGCTCGTTGGATGAGATTGGCCGATGCCCCGTGCGCGATTGCGCTCAGAGTCCCGCCGGAACAAGGCGCCACCACCATGCCGGCGGTCATGGCCGATCCGCTGGCCATCGGCGCGAAGAGGTCCTGGTGATGAAAGTAGTGCACGCGT
>DASXPZ010000959.1:0-3587 GCA_036493275.1 Pirellulales bacterium | reverse complement strand
GCCAATCGAGTCCGTCAATCCAAGCTGGAGCAGTGCCGCACTCTGCTCGCGGTCCGCCAAGTGCCCGTTTCCGACGGCTCTGACGACAGTGCCGATCCCACCCTCCCGGACGCGCATGCGTGCCCGGTTTGTAAGCTGGGGCGGCTGATCGTCATCGAACTCCTGGGCGCTCAACCGACCGTGATTCAGGACACCTCATGACCGTATCGCCCGACCTCTTTCGTGTCGAGTTCCAAGGCCCCGATCGGGCTCTGGGGAGATCTCCATCCTCCGTGGTTGCGCTTCCGCCAAACTTCTTCGGTAGCGCCTCAGATCGGGCTTCCCGTGCGCCCGAAAACATCTCGCGTCCCCTCGCGCCGAACGTTTCAGCCCCGTGCCGCTCTCTCCGTCACTCGCAAAAGTCCATTCAATACCCAGTAGGCTCGTCTCGCTCAGTTCAATGCATTCTATCGGCAGCGCTCACGCCGGCCACTGAGACTTCCCGCGCATCCTCCCGCGTGAGCACTACCGATAGAATGCTTTTCATTATCGTCCGCCATTCATGACGTCGCTCTGTTACCTCGACGCCATCGCCGCGGGGGTGTCGGTTCTGGCAAATGTATCTCGTAGGTCTTGCAGGGATGGTTCTCGTCGCTGGTTAGCGTAACGGTAATCTTGTCCTCCGGTTTATCCGACAGCGTCAGTTCGGCCTCGAGTCGCTCCAACCGCCGATTGAGCTTGCTCGTCATGATCTATCTGCGACGAGGGCCGCGCCATCGGCGCCGGTCCGCCCTCGTCGGCGATTTCGACTGGTCATGAACCTTTCCGATTTCTCACCTGTGCAGTCCGTCAATCGACAAATACGATCGTGTGGACATCGCCGTCGCGAAGCTGTTCTTCGGTTGGCGGTGGGAAGTGCTCACTTCCAGGCCCCTCGAATCTTAAAATGTGGGGGCGAACTTTTCGAGGCGCAAGAACACTCTCGATCCGGGCCAAACGGCGCGCGAGATTGCGATAAGTCGTTCGAGCTCCTCTGTAACTCACCATTCACCAACGCCTCTTGCGGGCCTGAGAACGCGAGTCATCGCTTGTTCCCGGACGCTTCCGTGGCCCGTTCCAGCTCCGAGAGACGCACTTCCAGATTCTCGGTTTCGATCGTCTTGATGGTGTGATTCAAGATACTATCCGCGGCGCGAATCTTCGTGGCTGGCGGCGTCGCCGGGTCCACCATGACTTTTCCCAGGATTGAAACGGCTGTGCTGGACATCTGATGTAACCGCCCGGTTGTTTGTGAGAATGCCGCCAACTTTGCGTCTCGGAGAGCGGTCTGAAACTCCGGAATTTGGAGCCATCGCAAGAGCGTCTTCGGAGCGATACCCACGGCCCGCGCTGCCTCTTCGGTGTTTCGTTGGACCATCAAAGCGGCGATTGCCTCTTCCTTCTTGCGCCCGAATTTTGCGCCGTGACCGGTCATCTGAGGACATCTGGGCGTGGAGGCGGCACCCATCGTAAACTGTTCGCCCGTCAGGGGTTCCTTCAGAATTAAGCTTGCTTTCTGTGCGAACCAGAGCGATTCATGTGATCGCGGAAGCACCGCAAACAGGAGAAAAAACGATGATTTCGAACACAGAAGCAACTGAAACCGCCCAGGCAACCGAAGCCGAGCAGCCAAAAGCCACGAAAAAGGCCACTGCTGGCAAACGTAGCGCCCACGTCGCGCCCGCCAAGGGCAAGACCACCAAGAAGGCCAGCCCGCCGAAGAAAGCCACGCCGGCCAAAGCGCCGAAGGGTGCCAAAGAGGCCGGTAAGAAAGCCGCTGGCTCCCGCGACGGCAGCAAAGCATCCACCATTCTCGACCTCCTGAAGCGCAAGGACGGCACCACGCTGAAGGAACTGATGAAAGCCACCGGCTGGCAGGCGCATTCCGTGCGGGGCTTCCTCTCGGGAACCATTGGAAAGAAGATGGGGCTGGCCCTTACGTCCACCAAGGCCGAAGACGGGGAGCGCACCTACTCGATCAAAGCCTGACACTTCCTGCCTCCCTTGCTCTAGCCGCCAGCCACGTTCCGGCGGCTTTTCTTCTTTCGATCTCCTCAAAACCCCATGCTCTTGGAAGTACTTGTGAATCGGGTCCACCCCGCCTTTCAATAGCGCGACCAGCTCCCTGCAACCGATTCCAAGCGCGCGTGCCCAAGTCTCCGCCAGGCTTTCCTTCGGGTCCCGTTCGATCCCGCGCAGTTCCAGAAACAACTCGACCTTGTTTCGAGCTGTTTCTTGAGCTGCTTCCCGGTCGAACGATTTCGGTTGTGCACGGGCCCCAGCGCTCGCTGTTTCCAGTTGCTGCAACCGGCGATAGAGACCCTGCCGCATAGTCAATCGCCTGCATTTCTAAGATCCTCAGTTCCGCTGACCAATCGGCGAGCGCCAAGCACAACCCCTGGACATCCGGATTCCCCGCGAGCAACTCCGCTTCGACAGACGCGATTTCGCGACATCGTGCGCTTTCGGTTCACACTGGGGCCCCCGCGCGTTCCAGCGCAATGTCCTCGAACGTGCGGCCATCGCCCTCTCGCGCGGCTTTCTTGCCGCTCAAGGACTGCCAGCGTTGAACGACAACGTCGACGTATTTGGGGTCCAGTTCCAGGCCGTAGCAGACGCGCTCGGTGAGTTCGGCGGCTGCGAGCGTGGTCCCGCTACCCAGGAACGGATCGTAAACCAACTCGCCACGGCGCAGGTGGTTCAAGATCGGACGGCGCATTAGCTCGACAGGTTTTTGGCAAGGATTATCGTACTTCTCCTCATCCGAAGAACCCATTATGAATTTGGGGCTGGGCGATTCCCAAACAGTCGAGTTCTCGCCCGCCTTCCCGTACCACGGGGCGTTCTTCTTCCGTACGAACCAGCAAGGCTCGTGCTGAAACCAATACAAAGTGCGTGTAAGCACGGTCCGACCTTGTTCCAGATAATCTGCTGATGGTGGAGGAAGCCGATGCGCAACAGGCCGTCCAGGACTTCGCGCGTAAACTTCGACGCGTGCCAGACGTAAGCCGCATCGAGGCTGGGGACCAGCCCAAATGCCTCCGACCAGTCGGCGCCGTGTCGCCCGAGATCGCGGTCTCAGTGTGGCCTACGGTGCGCTTCTTCATGTACGACGGCTCGGCCGGTCCGTGGCCGTTTAGGCCCGCGCGATCGCGCCACTCCGAATCCAGCTCAATCCCGTACGGGGGGTCGGTCATCATCAGCCGCGGTTTGCGTTCGCACAGCAGGCGCGCGACAACTTCAGGACTCGTCGCGTCTCCGCACAGCACTCGGTGCGGCCCAAGCAGCCAAAGGTCGCCCAGGCGTGACACTGGCGATTCCGGCAGCGGCGGCGTTGCGTTGGCCAGTTCCTCGTCTTCGAGCAACAGCAGCTTGTCGATCTCACCGGGGTCAAACCCCGTGAGGCTTACATCGAAATCCATGTCCTGGATTTCCTGAAGCTCCAGCGCGAGAGCATCCTCGTCCCAATCGGCCCAGGTGACGGAGCGGTTTACCATTAGCCTGAACGCCTTGACCTGCGCTGGCGTCCATTCGTCGCACAGGATCACCGGGATTTCGGTGATGCCGAG
>DASXPZ010000958.1:0-7620 GCA_036493275.1 Pirellulales bacterium | reverse complement strand
TTTTCGCCCACGCGAATCGCTCCCCTATCTGTTTCAATCGGGCGAGCATCATCCCGGCCTGTTCACGCTCGAAACGAGTCGCAGCGCGGCCGGACCGATGGCGGCGCTGGCCAACATGCTGCTGTTGGGGCGCGAGGGGTTGCGGACGCTGCTGGGGCACATTGTCGAAATGGCCGAGTCGCTGCGCGAGGCGCTCGAAGCGCATCCCGATCTGACGGTGCTCAATGGCGACAATGTCGGGCCGGTCACCTTGTTCCGCGTCTATCCGCCAGGCGCGGACACATTTACGGTCAAAGAACGTGAACGGAGCGACGCCGGCTTTCAGACGCAACTGGCCACGCTGAATCAGTACAACCGCCGCGTGTTTCAACGGGTTCACGCCGAGGCGCTCGCTGGGCGCGGCGTGGTCATCTCAATGACCGATTGCTACCGCCAGAGCGATTTCGGCACGCCGATCGCGGCGCTAAAGTCGTACGTTCTCTCGCCGTTCACGGACGAAGAACGGATGCACGACGTTTTGACGCACGTGCTGGCGGCGCGAGATTACATCGACGCCGCCGACGGACGCCCGCCGACGACGTGAAAGAGGCCAGAGGCATAGTAGTGGCCTCCGTTTAGAGGGCCATTCGGAGTGCGCGCGAGCGTTAGATCGGCAGGCGATCGGCCAGCGTGGCGCTTGAGTGGTCGATCTCGGCGAGGGCCTCCTCGCGCGAGGCGCCGCGGCCGAATAACGTCAGAATGGGCCAGCCCGGCAGCAGTTTTGCGCCGGCGCAGGGAATGTCGGCGATCGTCGGAAAGCCGTCCCGTTGCGAACTGGCAAGGAGCGCCTCGGCAGTCGGCTGGTCGACGACGCTCTTGCGGCGGGCAAAGAGGATTCGTTTGGCGCGCCAGTGTGGCGAGCCGCCACGCCGCAACTCATCTGGCCGAATTGCGTCGCCAGGCAATCGACCTTCACAGCAGGCTGCAATGTGCCAACCTACGGCGGAGAATTGCAGCCCACGTTCCAGGATTTCCACCGACGCCGTGTAGCGCGGATTGACCTCGACGGGCCAGACATCCTGACCGTCGTCGATATAATCGACGCCGAGCAGTCCGACCAGTTGAAACTCCGCAGTGAGAACTTCGCCGATCCGCCGCAGCCGGTCGGCGGCGTCTGTCGAGAGCGGCAGCGGTCCGACAGAGCCTGCGTAACAAAACAGGGAGTCCGGCGCACCCGCTCGCAACAATTGTTCGCTGGCTCCCAACAGTTGCGAGGCGCCGGCTGCGGCGAGATAGATCGCGGCGCACGACCGGCCGGAGATTCGCTGTTGAAAATAGTAGCGCGATCCGCGGTTTGGTTTCGCAGCGGTCCGGTCATCGTCCGCTGAATTCGCCCAGGGGATAATCCCTGCTCCGCCGCTCGATTTCAGCGGTTTTCGCAACCAACTCCCATCGCGAGCCAGTCCCGCCGACGTTCGCCGCAGCGCCGGCGACGACAAACCGGCGGCAGCGAGCGCGCGGGCCACGGCGAAGGGATCGCGCACGCCAGAGATCGCTTGGGGACCGTTCCCCAGAAGCGGCCGCTCCGCGCTGATTCGCGCGATGAGCTCGGGCTGATTTTCGAGCGCGCCGGTGAACATCCAGGGTCCAGGCTGGGCGGCGTGGGCGATCTCGATCAATCCGGTGGGATAAGGCGTCGCGACTGTGGCCTGGCAGGCTTGGCGGAGATCTGCGTCGGCAAAAGCGTCGCCGCAGATCGGCTCCAGTCCGGCGGCCAGCGCCGAAAACGCCGCCGCCCGTACGCTTGCGCCGAGAATTAACAGCTTGTTTTCGCGGGACATGAACCTGCGCCTGCGGAACTTTCGTTCTTGGCGGCCGGAGTACGAAGTGAGCGGATAAGATTTTTTTCGACGCGCCCGATATTTATAAGCTACGGTTTCAATAGTTCACATCTCAACAACGCATTTCCATGTTCCGGCCCCATTCGCGGGCTCACGAATCCTATCTTTTGCCGGAAGACACGTGTCTTATGCAAACCACTGCGGGTAGTGTTCGGCGCGCGCGCGCGCAACGTTCGGGTCGCCGGGGGGCGGTCGCGGTCCTGGCGGCGTTTTTTCTGGTGGTCATGCTGGCCTTCGTCGCGTTCTCGGTCGACCTGGGGTATGTAGCGCAGGTCAATACCGAGCTACAGCGCGCGAGCGACGCCGGGGCGCTGGCCGGCGCCAAGGCGCTGACCGACGGCAACGCCAACGCCCTGGCCGCCGTCCAACAGTACGTCGCCCTGAATCCGGTGGCTGGGCGGGCGCTACCAGCAGATAACATCGTTGTCGATCTGGGAGTCTGGGACACCAACTCGCTTTCATTCTCCGTCAACAGCCAGACTCCGTCGGCGGTGCGCGTGACGTTGAACGATCCGAGCGAAGCGCTCTTTTTCGGCCGCGTGCTGAACAAGAGTTCGATGAATCTCAGCGCGCAGACGGTGGCCATGCATCAGCCGCGCGATATCGTGCTGGCCTTGGATTTTTCCGGTTCGATGTGCGACGACAGCCAATTTGGCGCCATCAGCAAGCTCGGCCTGACTTACATCCAAAACAACTTTCAGACGATGTACAACGAGCTCGGTTCGCCGGTTTACGGCAGTCTGACGTTCACGCCGCAGTACGCCACGATTACCGGCATGGCCCCCACGAACGGAAATATGGCGCAGATTACCTCGCAGTTCAAAGATAGCGCGGTCATGGTCACCTCGACCAAAAGCATCACCCAAGTGAAGTTGCAGTTCGCCGACGGCAGCACGCAAACCGTTAGCGCCAGCGGCACTTCGGGCACGTTCAAAGGAACAGGCAGCAACGCCAGTAAACAAGTCAGCACCGCCTGGGTAAAGTCGGGAACCAACGACAGCGGTAATCCCACCGGCTCCGGAGAGCGTTTTGCCGACGACGCCACCACGCTCAAGAAGGTCCTCGGCCTGACGAACGTACCCTATCCCTATTCGGGCGATACCTGGGACAACTACTTCAACTACGTGAAGACCGACAGCGCCGTCGACAGCGCCGGCTACGCCAAGATGTATGGTTACATGACCTGGATCAATTATCTGCAAGCCAGCCGGCAGGCCTACTCGCAAACGCCCGACCTTTGGAAAACGAGCGAGCAGCCGGTGAAGGCGCTGAAGGACTCGGTCTCGTCGTTCATCGGCTACCTGCAGGGCAGTCCATCGGACGATCGTGTCGGACTGTCGATTTATACCTATACCGATCAGACTTCGACCTTGGAGAGCGGTCTGACGGCCGACTTCGGTTCGGTCTCCTCGATTGTGCAACACCGCCAGGCCGGGCATTACACCGGCAACACCAACATCTCGGCCGGCATGCAGAAAGCGCGGCTGGAGTTGCAGAACAACGGTCGCGTGAACGCCTTCAAAATGATGATCCTGATGACCGACGGCGTGGCCAACCTGCCCGGCAACGCCACTAACGCCAAGAGCCAGGTGATCTCCGAGGCCAACCTGGCCGCCGCGGCGAAGATCAAAGTGGTCTGCATCGGGCTCGGGGCCGGGGCCGACACGGCGCTATTGACTCAGGTCTCCACGATCACCGGCGGCGTGACCTTCAGCATCGCCGGCGGGCAATCGGTCGGCCAGGTGCAGCAACAATTGCAAGACGTCTTCAAAACGGTCGTCGATAATCGCCCGTTGAAGCTGGTGCAATGAGCCCAACGCCGGATTGTCCCGGCGCACAGGCCGCGCGCGAAAACGATCATGGCTACCGCCGCGGGCAATGGCCAGGCATCGTTTCGCGCGCGACGTACTGCGTTAACGCAAAAACTGCTGGCACCAGTAGACGCTGCCGTCTTTCGACGTATACGCGGCCACGCCAATCTTGCGATAGCCGGAATTGAGAATGTTCTGCCGATGTCCCGGCGAATTCATCCAGGCAGTGACGACTTCTCCGCTGCTGCGCTGCCCCATGGCGATGTTCTCGCCCACCGGAGCCGTGGTGTGTTGCAAGTTCTGATTGCGCGTCATCCAGGCAGTGTGCCGCCGGGCCGAACGAACCAGCCGGAGATCCACTTGCAGCGGCTTTAGCCCATGCTGCTTGCGCTGGACATTGGTGCGTTCGATGACCTGGTGTTCATAGCGGTTCAATCCTTGCGAAGCCGCTTTCAGGTCCAGCACCGCGGGGTCGGCAGGGTGCATCAGCAACGCGACTGCAGCCATGTATCCGTACATTTCATTCCTCCTCTAAGATGTAAAACAACGAAACATTCCAGGCGACACCACGTATCGGACCGCCCGGACCAAAACGAACATTGCTCCTCAGGAATCGAAGTGGCGCCTTTATCTCGGGACTGCTAGCAGAAAAAAACGAAGCTAGGGGATCTCTTAGCGATCGAGCTCTGGAAAAACCGGGGAGCGGCCAAAATGGGGCCGCTTAGCATCCTGCTGAAAAACGCCTTCGTGGCATTTCTCAACCGCGGTCGGTGCGCTGAGCCAGGCTCGGCGCCGGTTCGCAAAATAACGACCTGGGTCGCTATTTTGTCATCCCATCCGTGGAATGACGCAGTCTGCCGAATTCAATCAACAGACTGTTCGAGTGAGAACAATTTCCATCCGCCGCGTCGTGCAACGCACGACAAACAGCACGATGAAATCGTTCCATGAAGTTGTGAAGTGAGGATAACCAACGAGCCATCGAGAACAAGGCTCGAATGGGGGGAAGGCTTTCCACCCCGGGGCCGATGTCCCGATTATCGCAGGACTTATGAGCCCAAAATAAATCAGAAAATGCCCAGAAAAAGGCGTTTTTTACGCGGCTGACCTGTCCGCGAAGGGTAACACGTCCGCGATCGAAGGCTCGATCACTTCTTCCAAGAGCGCGAGCGTTCGCCGCGTCGCGCCCAACTGTGTCGAGACGAATTCCTTGGCGCGCGCGCCGAGCGACTGCGCGTACGCGCGATCGGATAAACAGCGCTCGACGAACGCAGTGAGCTCCTCGCCGTCACGCACCACCACCGCTGCATTCGCGCTGAGCAGTTGACTGACGATGTCGCGAAAGTTGCGCGTGTTGGGACCGAACGACACCGCGGCGCCGTAGGCCGCGGGCTCGATCATGTTCTGCCCGCCGCGCTTATGAATGCTGCCGCCGACGAACGCCACGTCGGCCGCGCCCCACCAGCCCCCGAGCTCCCCCATCGCGTCGACCAACCACACGCGCGCGTCGGGGCGCGCGCCTTCGATGCTTAGTCGACTCCGCCGCTGCCAGTTTGCGCCCGCGGCGTCGAGCTGCGCGGCCACTTCTTCGAAGCGCTCCGGATGCCGCGGCACCAAGATCAATCGCAGCCGCGGAAATCTCTCGCGCAATTTTGAATACGCGGCCAGCGCCAACATCTCTTCGGGCTGCTGAGTGCTGCCGGCCAGAAAAACGACGTCCTCCGGCGCAATGCCGGCCGCACGGCGCAACGCGATCGTCGTTGGGTTTGCCCGATCGGTCACGGCGCCGTCGAACTTCAGCGAGCCCGTGATGTGAACCGTGTTGGGCGCGGCGCCGAGCGATCGGAATCGTTCGGCGTACTCCGAGTTTTGCGCGGCGATCAGTTCCACGCGCGAGAGCGCCGAGCGGACGATCCAGCCCAATCGCCGGTAACCTCGGAAGCTGCGTTCGCTGAGGCGTCCGTTGACGATCGCCACGCTGGCGCCCGATTCGCCGGCGGCGCGAATCAAGTTCGGCCACAGTTCCAACTCGGCCAGGACCAGGCAATTCGGCCGGACGCGGCGCATGGCGGCTCGCGCGGCCCAACTAAAATCGAGCGGGCAATAGAAGACCGTGCAGTCTGGATACTTTCGCCGCGCCTGTGCCATCCCGGTCCGACTGGTGGCCGAAATCACGCATTCCCAATCCGCGTGCTCGCGCCGGATCGCCGCCACCAGGGGCGCAATCAGATTGACCTCACCCACGCTGACGGCGTGAAACCAGAGACAGGTCCGGTTTCCTTTTCGCATGGGGGCCAGACCGAGAAACTTTTCGGCGAACCCCTCGCGATATTTCCCGGTCCGCGCGGCCTGATAGACGAGCCACGGCGATGCCAGGAGCAGCACAAACAGATAGACGAGATTCGTCAGATAAGCCACGGGACATCCTTTTCCCTGCGAGGCAGTACGCGAGATTTAGCAGCAGTGGACGGCTTCTTACCAAAAAAACAGGCTGCCGATCAGCCGGCCTTTCCATGGCACTGCTTGTATTTCTTTCCGCTGCCGCAGGGGCAGGGATCGTTGCGTCCGACGCGCTGACCCCGGTTGCGGATCGGCTCTGGCTTGGCTTGCGAGTCCGAATTCTCGACAGCGGTTTGCTGATCGCTTGTCATCATGCCCGTGCTGGGGGGCGAATCGTGCGTGGCCTGGCTCTCGGTCCAGGTGGAACCGACGAAGTTCTCGTCGAGTTGCTCCATGCGGAAAATCAAATCGGTCACGCGCTCGCCAACCGAGACCCACATCACGTCGAACGTTCGCATTCCTTCGCGCTTGTACTCCACCTTGGGATCGATCTGCGCGTAGCCGCGCAAACCAACGCTCGATTTCAAATGGTCCATCGCCAGCAGGTGGTCTTTCCAGGCGGTGTCGAGCAATTGCAGCACCAGAGCCCGCTCCATCCGGCGAATCTCGGGACGGAAGCGATCTTCGACGGCGCCGTTGAGCTTTTGCTCCAGCTCGACGCGATCCATTTCGGCCAGAAATTCCTCGGAGAGCTGGGAATCCAACCGCTCGCGCAGCCAACCGGCCAGAGAACTGAGGGCTCCGTTGCCGCCGGTCGCGGCCCGCACCGTGAGTTGCCCGCCGGGCTCATCGCCGAAGATCTTGACGACTTGCTGATGGGCTTCGACCAGCGTCTGGTTGGCCTGTTTTTGCAAGCCGCGGCTGTATTCGACCAGCATTTGCTTGATTTCGTCGCGCTGCATGTTGCGCAGATCATCGACGTTCAGTTCGATATTGAATCGTTCGCGGGCCCAGGCGACCAGTTGATCGCGGTCGTAGCGCTTTTGCCCCGAAGCGTCTCGCGCGGTGAAGTGTGAGAGCGCGGCCATCACCGGATATTCGGCCTCTTTCAGCTCGTAGGCTTCGCGCGCGCGCTCCTTGACTGAGGCCTCGAAGGCGGCCGTGTCAAGGTTCTTTACCTCGTCGACGTCGAAGTGCAGGCCGAACTTGTATTGCGCCCAGGCGCAGGCGGTCCGCACGCCATAGTCTTCGTCGAGCAGCCGCGAGTGGCCCGAAAGATCGGTCTGTTGGATCGCCTCGCGGGCTTTCTCCTGCAGCATCTCGGCGATTCCTTCGCGACCGATTTTCTTGAGATCGCGGTCACGCAGGTTGAGATTCCAGCGCGTGTTGGCGAACTTGGCGAGCGCCTCCCAATTCCATTCGTCGGCTTCGGCGTCCTCGGGCAGATTTTCTTCGATGGCGTCGAAGATCTGACCCTCGGCCATCCGCTCGGCCGTCTCCTTGGCTTGTGCTTCGGCCGTGGCGAAGTCCATGCCGCGGAAATCGCGCGGATCGAGCTCGCACATCAACTCGGAGCCTATGGCTTTGGCAAACGTCGCGGCGCCGTAATCTTTGGCCAGGAACTCCGTCAGGTGGTCGTGGACCTGCTG
>DASXPZ010000957.1:0-6376 GCA_036493275.1 Pirellulales bacterium | reverse complement strand
AAACCGTGTTCAGCATCCGGTTGATCCGAGGCGCGCCGAAGAAAAGGGCGGCGGCTAACACGATGCCGCCGATCGCCGCGCGAACAAGCCACGATCGGCCGGCGGGGGGCGCGCTCCCGGCGGCTGGTTTGGCGGGCGAAGCTGGGCTCGCTTCATGAATTGGCGGCGCGGCGATCGGCCGATCAACTGAGGCCGAAGCCGCTGCGCGAACCGGCGTTGGTCCATCGGACGAAGCGCCGCCCGAAGAAGGCGAACCGGAAGAGGGCGTATGAGATGACATTGATAACCTGCGCTGATTTCATCCGCCTGCGAGGGATTATAACCAGATGCCGAGCGGAGTCGAGGATTTGCATTCGAGGTCTGAAAATAGGGCCGAACCCCGAAGCCGGGTGGCGCGAGGCGGACCGCCAAGGCTGTTCAAAACGAAAGGAAACATTGCTTTTGCCTCAACGAGTCCTTAATCTGTCGAACGCTTGTCGTGGCGGGCGACGAACAACTCTGGCCAATTCTCGCAAAAGGGGACGTTCGTGGCTGACCCAAACCCTGGCGACCCGGCGAACAAGGGTCCCGTTCCGGCGAACCCCGGCGCAAGTCCGGCGAACCAAAGCCCGGTCCCCGCGGCCGGAGTCGGCGCTGCCGAGATCGGAAAAATCCTGCTGGTGATTTTGGCCGTGGTCGTTCCGATAGGCTTCAAATTCATCAACGCCCAGCGCGAATACGCCAAAGAACATCCACACTTGATCCAACTAGAGAAAGCCCGGAAGGAACAACTCCAGCGGGGCTTGCGAGAAATGGAGGATCAAATCAATCGCGGCGCGGCGGGAGAGGCCGTTCAACTCTTGTTCGGCGTCAAGCCTGAGGACGTCAAAAAGCCGAAGGCCCCTAACACCGCTCCGGAGCCGGACTCGGAAAACGCCGCGGCCGCCGAGCAGCCAGTCGCCGGGAGCGCCGAATCCGCGCCGCCGGCGCCACCGCAACCGTAGAACGCTGCGAGCGCTACGCTATCAGAAGCCCTGGAATCGGACAAACGCCAGAGAGCTTCGGTTCAATCTCGATGGCCCTTTCAATCGGCCATGCCTCGGCTGCACAACCCGCGCTGCAAACCTCTCAAGATGCTCGCGCTATCTATATTCACAGAAAAATGTCTCCAAAAGAGATAGATAGTGACAAATAGATAGACAATAAACACCATATTCAACCTACTTTCGCATGGTTGGCGCCCTACAATAAGAGTAATCTGATATCTATCTGTTTTGCTCTATCTACTAGACCCCACGAGGCGCCCCATGGCCAAAAAGCCAACCCCATCGAGTTCGGACCGCGCAGATCCCAAGAAGAACAAGAGTCTGGCGATTCGCAACGTGCTGAAGAAAATGCCCGGCGCCAAGGCGTCCGAGGTGGCGGCGGCGGTCAAAAAGGAATATGGCCACTCCGTCAATCGGAATCGGGTCTACATGGTGAAAACCAAGACGAACATGGCCAGCGACGGCCGCCCCCGTAAGACGCAGGCGAATAAGAACAGCACCCCAATGGTCAGCGCCGCCCTCTGGGTCGCCGCCATCAAAACGGCTCGCCAACTGCTGAAGGCAACGGGCAGCGTCCCGAACGCAGTCGCGCTCTTAAAAGCGGTCGACGGCTAAAAGTCTTCTCCGTGAGCGGCTTCGGCGCTAGCCGCCGGTGAATGTGGATCGAGGCCCGAAATAGCAGAAAACCGAGGCTATCGCCTTCGGTGCGCACCTGCGTTTTTTCGGGTAATGTGGCAGGCGGTCGCCAAAGTGTCCCCTTGATTTCCGCGCTCAGTGGCTGTCCCTATTTGTTGAGCAGGTCCCAGCATGCAATGATGGAAGCATGGCCAAGCATTCCAGCCGATTGCGCTTTCTGGAGTACCGCCGACGGGCCCCCTGGCGAATCGGCAAGGATGACCCCAAAGACGCCAAGCCTCGCCTCGCTCCGCTCGGCGGCGGAGGGCATCGCTCACTGTGGCGCCTGGTGCGCGAATTTGCGGGCTTACTCCGCGGTCATCGCCCGGCGATGTTCGTCGCGCTCGGCACGTTGACCGTCTCGACGTTGATGAAACTTGTTCCGCCGGCAGTCACCAAGCTGGTGATCGATAATGTCCTGCCTGGCAAGCCGCTGCCGCCGGCGTTCGCCGAACGCTTTCATCTTCCCGCCGGCGGTTGGCCTTTGCTGGTCGCGCTGGGCGGAGTGGTGTTCTGCATTTCGCTCTCGGCCGTGGCACTGAGCACCTGGGGGCGCTGGATGGCCACTGTGGCGACCAAGCGCTTGCAGGTCGAATTGCGCAAACGAGTCTTCGAGCACGCCGTCCATTTGCCGCTGCATCGGGTTTACGCCATCAAGAGCGGCGGCGTCGCCAGCATTTTGCGCGAGGACGCCGGCGGCGTCGGCGACCTGATCTTCAGCATGCTCTACAACCCTTGGCGGGCGGTGATTCAATTGTTGGGGAGCCTGGCCGTCTTGGCCTGGGTCGATTGGCGCTTGCTGCTCGGATCGCTGCTGGTGATCCCCACGGTTTACTTCACGCATCGCACCTGGATCGGTCGCATTCGCCCACAATACCGAGAGATCCGCCGGCAGCGGCAAGAGATCGATAGCCACGCCACCGAGGCCTTCGGCGGCATGCGCGTCGTCCGCGCCTTTGGACGCAGCCGCAGCGAGACAGGGCGCTTCACCCGCGGCGGGCATTTGATGGCGCGGCACGAACTGCTCGCCTGGTGGTGGGTCCGCGGCGTTGAACTGGTATGGGCGATCCTGATTCCCGCGGCCTCGGCGGCGCTATTGATGTACGGCGGCTCGCAAGTCCTTTCCGGCGAACTCTCGATCGGCGAGCTGATGATGTTTCTGGTTTACCTGGCGATGCTGCTCGAGCCAGTGGCCGTGCTGGCCGAAACCGCCACGGCCTTGCAGAACAATCTGGCAGGGCTCGATCGCGTCTTCGATCTGCTGGACGAACCGCTCGAAATGCCAGCCGAGCCAGGCGCCTTGCAAGTTCAGCCCGAAACCACGGCCGGGCGGATAGCGCTCCGCGGCGTGAGCTTTCATTATCCGAATACAGAGCACCTCGTGCTGCGCGGGATCGATCTCGAAGCAAAGCCGGGACAGATGATTGCGCTGGTCGGCCCGAGCGGCGCCGGCAAGACCACGCTTTGCAACCTGGTGGCGCGGTTTTACGACCCCACGGCTGGATCGATCGAGCTCGACGGCGTCGATCTGCGCGGGATCGACGTCGAAAGTTATCGCCGCCTCGTCGGCATCGTCGAACAAGACATCTTTCTGTTCGACGGCACGATCGCCGAGAATATCGGCTACGCCTCGCGGCGCGCCACCCTGGAACAAATCGAACAAGCCGCGCGACTGGCCAACGCCCACGAGTTTGTCATAGCCTTGCCCGATGGTTACGACACCATGATCGGCGAGCGCGGCGTCCGGCTGAGCGGCGGACAGCGGCAGCGGCTGGCGATCGCGCGGGCGATGCTGGCCGATCCGCGAATTTTCATCTTGGACGAAGCGACGAGCAATCTCGACACCGAAAGCGAACGCCTAATCCAGCAAAGCCTGCGCGTGCTGCTGCGGGGACGAACCAGCTTTGTGATCGCGCATCGGCTGAGCACGATCATGCACGCAGACCTGATCTTGGTGCTGGTCGACGGCCAGATCGTCGAGCGCGGCTCGCACGAGCAATTGATGGCCAAGGGACGCCGCTACCGCGCCATGGTCGAAATGCAAATGGGGCCTGCCGCTGGCGCAGCGGTAGGGCTCGACGCGCCGATCGAGATGCGAGACGCCACCCCAGCCGGCGACCTGGCCGCTGGCTCAAGTTAGCGCAGACGCCGGCGGCCCTATCGCCGCGGGAGCCGCCGTGCTCTGTTTCGCGACCGGCGCCGCCTCGTTCGCGACCCTATCAGGAGTAGGCGCGACGGGAGGCGCGGGGGCCGGAGCCGGTGGCGCCGCCTCGGTGCTCACATCAGGCGCGGCTGAAGGTGGAGTTGGCGCGACAGGCCCCGAGGGAGCAGGCGCGGAAGCCGGTTGTTCCGCCGAAACAGGCTGCGGCGCTGGATCGACAGGCGTTTGAGAAAACGCGTCGGCTTCTAGTCCAGGGGAGGTCGGCATGGGGATAGGAATCCCGTCTGGATGAAGCGCGCCGTTTTCGGCGCGACCCAGCTTGACCAGGTCATGAATGAATTGCAGCTTCTCGACAACCGCCGGCACGATGATCTCGGGCACGAGATCCAATAGTCCCATGCTGCGATTCATCTCGTTCAGCGCCACTCCCAATTCTTGATACAGGACAATCGTCGGTTCCAACTCGGCTGTAAGCGGATCGAAATCGGGTCCAAAGCCCATGTGATAGGCGGTGTCGAGCGCGCCGACCATCGAGAGGTAGGTCGCCCAGGTCTCGGCAAAATCTTCCCAAGGGTGCATTGAGGCGTAGGCACTGATGTACCGTTGGACCCAATCCGCCGGCGGGCCTTCTTTGTAGTGTCGCTCGAGCGATTCGGAGTAAGTCGGATGGTTATGGTCGCCAAAGAGTTGTACGAAGGACTCCTCGCGGCGGCCTTTGATCAACACGTCCCAATAGAAGTGGCCGATTTCGTGCCGGAAGTGGCCGATCAGCGTTCGCTTGCTTTCGCCCAAGTCGACGCGGAGCTTTTCGCGCTCCACTTCGTCCGCCTCGCGCAGATTGATCGTGATGTTGCCGTCGGCGTGGCCGGTGTAGACTCTTTCGGTCGCCGCCAGGTTTCGCCACAGGTTGGCCTTGGGGATCACGTCGGCCTTGAAGTCGAACGACAGCTCAGGCTTAATCCCGTCGGCCGCCGTGCCGTAAGGAAGACCCAACAGTTTCAGATCGTAAAACAACCGCCGCTTGGCCGATTCGAGCCGGTACCACTTTTGCAAGTTGCCAGGCACGGTCAGATCCGGAATCGTCTGGTTAAATCGACAACAGTCGCACAGCCCGCCGGGCTCAGTTACCGGCAACGCCAGGCAGCGGTTGCAGACCTGGTGCTCGACGTAGTTCGCGCATTTAGCCAGCGCTGCGCCGCATTCTGGATTGCCGCAACTCAATCCCCCCTGTTCGTCCGTCAGCAGCGCCACCAGATTTCGGCACGCGGGGCAGTATCCGACTTCGCGATTGCAAGTCAGGCAGTGGCTATTGTCATAAAACAGCGAGTTGCCGCAGAGACAAGGGTAAGTGCGCATTGGGAACTCGGATGCCTTGTGGGAATGAAGGGAGGATCGCACGATCGGAAACGCAACGCCGCAAACCGAATATCCGGAACCCTAGCAGCAAACAGCATGCCGACCACCTGAATTCTAGCCGCGCTTTGCCGCAACGGCTAATCAACGCGATAAATCAAAATCTTTCCATCGGCTGTGACGATCGCGAACTCATGAGCCGCGGCAGAACGGAGGACGGCGATCGGCCGGGCCCGCCAGCCTGAACATTTGCCAATGAGCTCCGCGCGACCTTCACCGGTTGCAAAAATCTCGGCCGACATCGGTCCGGCGACGATCAAATGGCCGGCCAGGTTGAACTCAACCACCGTCTGTTCCAGATCTGACGACAGAATGGTAAGTGAGTCGCGCGTGATCGAGTCCCACCAGATGGCCGCCCCTTGCCTCAGCCCGACCGCAATCCGAAATCGCGCATGCTGCGCGGCCCCGGCCAGGGAGAAGATGGGAGATTCCAAGTCGACAGGCGAGTCCCATTTCCCATTGGCGTTGCAGAGTTGCAAGAAATTGCTCGCCGCGATAAACACCGAATCGCTTCGGGCGTGCATTCGCACTTGCCAAGGGTCGAATTCTCTTTCGGCCAGCGAAGTCGTGGTCCACAAGTTGCCGTGCCGATCGAGTGCTCGCAAGGTAGGACCATCGATCGAGTCCTCCAACAGCCAGGTCACGCCATGCGGTGAGAACGCGGCGGCCAGTAGTCCGTCGGTCACGCCATCAATCGCGCCGGCGAACGATTCTCTCTCCGAGCCATCCATAGCGGAAAACCGCCGTGGGGTGAGGGTCATCCGAGAGACGCAATGCACCAGCACTCGATGGTCGTCGCCTCGGTTGCCTTCCATAATCAATGGTGCGCCCTCGGCGGTGGGAACGTTCCAGCGCCGCAGGTCAGGCGTGTGCTCGCCTTGCCAATCCACCCGCGCCACCACGATATGATCTTGTTGCCAGCCAGCCAGAAAAATCGCGTCGCCCGTCGTAATGGCTCGCTGCCAAATGGCGATCCCCGGCGCCTGCAATTGACGCACAAACTTCACGTTGCGTAACGAGCGCTTCGAGGTCGGACGCGGCAGCGGAATTGGCGCCGGCGCCGACTGTTCCGTCACGCGGGCGCAATCCCGCCGCAGCAACC
>DASXPZ010000956.1:0-1629 GCA_036493275.1 Pirellulales bacterium | reverse complement strand
GATGCTGGCCCCGCAAGAAACTTTTTGGCCGAGCGCACAATGGGCTTCCGTCATGGCCCGCAAGATGCGCTGCGCCAGCTTTTCCGCGTTGGCCGGCTCTCCGCCCGCCTGCAGAACGGCAAACTCGTCGCCGCCTAGGCGGGCGACGACATCGCCCTCCCGAACGACGGCGACCAGCCGTTTGGCGACGCTCTTCAGCAATGCGTCTCCGACCGGATGGCCGAGCGTGTCGTTGACTTCCTTGAACCGGTCCAAGTCGATCCAATGCAGTGCAAATCCGTGGCCCGGCTTCGCACTCTGCAAGGCGTGCTCCAACGCTTCGCGAAAATGCAGGCGGTTGGCAATCTCCGTAAGAGGATCGTGGCGGGCCAGCCAATTGATCCTCTGCTCGGCCTGGCGCCGCTCGGTGATGTCCTCTTGAATATCAACCCAACCGCCTTCCGCCAGCGGCTGATTGGTCACCAGGATCACACGTCCGCATTTCAGATGCTGCGTGTGCGTGAACGTTTCGCCTTGCGCGAGCTGCGCAACGTGACGTTCGATCCAGGCGCGTTGCTTCTTGCGCTCTTCCGGCCCGCTTCGGCCCGTCTCTTTCTTGACGTGATGGCGGACCAGTTCGGCGAGGGTCGTTCCGGGACGCGCCAGCCGTTTTGGCAGCGCGTACATCTCTCGATATGTCTTGTTGCAGACGACGAGGCGTTGTTTGGCATCGAACATCGACAAGCCTCGCGCCATATTGTCGAGCGCGATGTTGAACCGGCGATTGAGTTCCTCGAGTTCCTTTTTGTGCCTGAACTCGTCGGATTCGATTTGGAGCGAATCCAAAGCGCGCCCGAACTTGGCGACTTTCCGGCCGCTAAGCGCGGACGGAGCGGCGCCCGGTCTGACCACCTCGGGAAAGGGCGCTACATTGGATGTGGTTTGAGATCTGCGGGTGGCGTGACGCACGAGTGAACCCCGGTTGGGATGAATTCAATCGTGCAGCGTACAGATCATCTGTAGCTGGGCGCTTAATGGCGGAGGGCAATTCGTTAAGCAACAATCGAAATTTATAGCTAAGGTTAATAGGGTCCTAACGCGCAGCCGCGCGTGGGATTCGGTGGTTCAGACCACTTGCTCCTCGTAAGCCTGAGACCTCAACGCGTCTCGCAGTATCTCCAACGCTTTCAGAAGCAGGGCCCGGCTGCGCGCAGCTCCGAGTGCAATTCGTATGCAATTCGGCGGCGAGTCGGTTGTCGCGAAAGCCTCGCCCGTTACGACCGCGAGGCCGCGTTTCTGCAAGTGAGCGGCGAAGCGCAAGCTCGACCAGCCTTCGGGTAGCGGCAGCCAGATGTGATGTCCGTTGGGATGCGCGGAATAGGCGTGGCCGGCAAGGACGTCGCGTGCAAGCGTCTGACGGCCTGCAGCTTCCGCGCTGACGGCTGCGATAATGGCGCTGGCGCTGCCGTCTCGCATCCAACGCGTCATAATCGCGACGATCAGAGGCACGGACATCTGCACCGTCGCGCGAAGTATGCTCGTCAGCCGCGCCGCCGCCACGGCGTCCGGCACAACCAGCAGGGAAACGCGAAGACCGGGCGCGATGCATTTCGCAAGGCTGGCGGCCAAGTATGCTCGCTCGGGAATCAG
>DASXPZ010000955.1:0-7614 GCA_036493275.1 Pirellulales bacterium | reverse complement strand
GCCCAATCTTTTCACCCAACAGCGGCATGCTGAAACTCCCCCCAACGCCTCAAACCTGAAATGCGAAACAAGGATTACCGGCCAACCGCCGCGAACCTGGCGCGTGATCGCGCATCAAAACGCGGCTACAAGCGTTCGCCTGCCCGGCCGTGTAATTGTAGCGGCGCATTCACAGGCCGCGCTGAGACGTAGCGAGTGGAGTCTCAAGTCTTTACTGGCTAAGTGTTTTCGTCAAATGGATCCAGGCCCAATTCGTCGATCGGACGGTTTAATTGCTCCGCTTCTCCCTCGGGCGCCAGGCGGCGATCGGTTGGGCGGACTACGACGCGCGACCCCCGGACCTCGACCACTTTGACCCATTGCCCCGCTTCGATAGCCATCCCTTCGCTGAGCGCGTCGAACGTTTTGCCGTCGACGTCGATCGCGCCACTGGGGAGCATCAGCGACTTTGCGCGACCGATCCGGCCGACCAGCTTTTTCAACTCGAGCAGTCGCTGATCGTGCGGTAGCACGTCCTCACTGGTCGGCAGTGGCAGCAGAATGCGTTTGCCCATCGGCGTCTTGGGCCAGACCTGTAGCGCCACGATCAAGCCGGCCGGCACGACGAAGACCGCCAGTCCGAGAAATCCCAACCCCGACCAGGCACTATGTCGAAACGCGACAAAGAGCGCGGCAATAATTGAAGTCACGGAGAGAAATCCGAGCACTCCCCCTGAGGGAACGAAGATTTCGAGCATCGCCAGCGCCAGCCCGACGAATAACAGGATGGCTGCCCAACCAAGCAAATCCATAATTGACGATTCTCAATGTCGATGGCCACGGGAAGTATCGCGTTAAGGGCATGGCGTAATAGCAGCCAGCGGCTTCAGGTTACCTGGCGGACCAGGACTCGATTGCCGCGGACTTCTACAACGCGCACGCTTTGGTCGCGCTCGACGACTTCGCCATCGGCGATCACATCGACCATCTGGTCGCCAAACAAAGCTTTACCGCTCGGCAACAGCGGCGTGGTGGTCACGCCCGTTTGCCCCAACAGGTGATCTAACTGAGCGATCGATTCGCGCTGGTGAATCAGCGACGCCTCTGCGGCCGTCGGAGGAGCCAGCATCAAGCGGTTGAACATCGGCGTGTGGGGGAGATATCGATTGATCAACACGGCCAGCACCACCACGCCGCCGCCTGCTGAGGTGAGCATCAACAGCGAATTCCGCAGTTGACGAATCTGGTCCGAACCATGCGGAATGACGAACGTCTGACTGGCCAGCACCAGCGACGTGATGATCAGCAGCCCGCCAGTCAGGCCGAAGATCGCCGTGCCGGGTAAGACAAATATCTCGAGCAGCAGGCAGGCGATACCGGCCACAAACAGCAGCGCTTCCAACCAGCCGGCCGTGCCGCCTAAATAGGCCACCCAGAAGTAGAGCAGGAAGCAGAGCGCGGCGATCAAGCCGCCCAAGCCAATGCCGGGACTTTGCAATTCCGCGTACAACGCTGCCCCGCCAACCAACAGCAGCAACCAGGTGATTCCGGGGGAATTCAGGGCGTCGATCAACGTGTGCGCCCACCCTGGCTCGACCAATTCAGGATCTGCTTCCAGCCCGTAGATCGCCTTGAATTCGTTGAAATTCCTGACGACTGTTCGGGTCAGCCCCACCAGTTCCGCCTCGTCGCCATTCATTTGCAGCGGCTGGCCGCGGCGAGGGTTCAGCGGCGGGCCTTTCTGCCAGCCATCGGCGTCCTTCAGCGCGGCGACCTCGTCCGGCTCGTAGTATTCGACCAATCCGTCCCGCACGCGCGTGTAGCGCGAGACTTCAAGATTGGGATCGCCAAACGCCGCCGCAAGAGCAGGCGAACGATTCTTAAGCGTGGCAATTCCTCGCAACAGCGGCGCCACCTGTTTTTGCACGTCCGCGTCAACCGGCGTATCGCCAGCACCCCCCAACAAGGCGCCGGGATGCATCACGATCTGATCGACAGACAGCGCGATGTACGCGGCGTCTCCACGCGCTTCGGTTGGAATGTAAGCCACCGTGCGCTGCTTCGACGAATCAATCCGGGCCAGAAAGTTCGCCAGGTTGATGCTGTCGGTCGGCGAGCCGCCGGCGCTATCGATATAAATGCAGAAGAAATTCGATCCGTCGGTGATTTGCGTCTGAATCTTTTTCTCAACCTGCTTGACCATGGCGTCGTTGATCGGGCCCTTGATGTCGACGCGCACCGCCCGCCAGTCTCCCTCGAGCGAAGGATCCTCTTCGATGGCTGCGCGCGGCAGGCCGAGCGCCTTGGCGACTCCCGCCCGATCGTCGGCCAGACTCTTCACAAAGCCCAACTCCCAGGCCTGCGTCCCAGTGAAGACGCCAGGCTGACCTGCCGGCTTGATGACTTTGGGCTCGCCGAACGCCTTTTGCTTGCGGAGCTCCTCCAGTCGCGAATCGAGAACGAATTCTCGACTGACGTCGGTCTCGACCATGACCAGTTTGGTGGCGGGATCGAGCATCGCCAGGGCGACGTCGCTCGGAATACTCATCCGTCGTTTGGCGACTTCGGCGTAGGCGCTGCGAACCGAGGGCTCTATCACTGCGTCGCCTTCAGCCGCCTGACCGATTTCGGCGTCGGGGCTCATCACGATCTCGTCGCAGGCCATTGCTACCAGAACGGCGTGACCTTTGAGGGCTTTGGGGATCCAGGCGACCGTGGTGGCGCCGGTCATCGAAGGCCCGGAGATAAAGTTCGCCAGATCGAGCGCCTGCCCGAAGTTGGCCCGGCCGGGCTCGATCTCAAAGATGAAGACCGGCCACTCCCCTTTTTGCTTGCTTTCGGAAATCACGCGCTCGACGACACGGTGAATCCGCTCTTCGACTTTGTCCGTGATGGGTGAGGGAACACGGATCAGCCGGCCAACCCGCTTTTCCTTGGGAACCGCCGGCCTGGCGTCAGGTTCCGCGACAGGCTTGGCCGCAGGGTTCTCTGCCGGAGCTTGCGCCGCTTCCTCTTTTTCACCCCCGGCAGCCTCTTGAGCGTGGGCCGCCGGAAGACCGACAAGTGACTGCAACGCGAGCAAAAGCCCCCCCAAAAAAACGGTGGGGGTAGGCGCCAGCCCCCAAGCCCGCCTCCGCAGGCGCTTGTTGCTCGAAACACTCCGTTGGGTCTGCCAAGGTCCCATGATTCTTCGCGTTGCAAAGTGTTACGTCAAAGCAGCGTAAGTAGTTACGCGCTTTGTGGCCTTTGGCAACGCTTGATTATAGGGCGCCTAGCGATCGAGTCAATTCTTGCGCCTGGCCACGCGTTATGCCGATTGGCGAGGCGCCAAAGTAAAGGTTTGTGGGATAAGGCGTTTCGGGTAGCTGGCCCGGCGCTCGAAAAACTTGGGAGTAGGCTCAGACGGCGCCGCCGATGTCGAGCGGGCCGCGACCCGAGGCGAAGCCATTCAACTACATATTCTTAGCGAGGACGCTGCGGTGGGGCGGGTTGGTTCCGCTTGTCGGCAGTGGAAGCCGGTCGCGATGGCGCGACGCCTGGCTTCATCTGAACGGCCGGCGCCCCTCCCGGTCCACCCGCGGGAGCCGAAGAGGGCGCGTTTTCAACCACGCGCTTCCACAGTGGCGGAGTCGTTGGTTTATTGAATAAGTTTTTGAGCTGCTCCCAGGCGCCATTCACTTTCGTGTTGGCGAACGCGTAGACCTTGAACTTCTGCGACTCGGGACTGTGGTCGATGTCGTACATGCGGATCGCGACGGGGAGCATGACCTTGGTGTCGAGAATTACCTGCACGTGATTGAAGTTTGCGGCGTCTTGCTGCGTCCGCGGCCAGGCTTCGATCCAAATTTGCGCCTGCGCGTCGGCCGGCGTAACGATCCGCATCGCGTAGCGCTGCTTCATCATCTCGGCCTTGGCGCCGAATACAAAGGGAAGCGGCCCTTTGCTGATCGCCTTGCCCTGAAGTTCCGGCGGAAGCCTGTACTCGTGTAGCACCTTCTCTTTGGCGTTGAACTCGTAGATCGCCGTGCCGTCGCACATCCAGCGCTGATCTCCTCCTTCAAGCTCGCGAAACGAACCCCTGTCGGGCGCGGCGAAGTGGATCTCACCCTTGGCCTCTCGTTTGAGCTTGGGGGGACCGCCAGTTGACGGCGCTTTGCCGAAGGGGTCGCCATATTCCCAGACAGTGAAATTGGCGCTGAGGGTCTTAATCTTGTCGCTCTCCTTCTCCCATAGTTGCAGCACGCGGTCGAGTTCAGCTTCTTGCTCCGGCGATAGGGGAGGCAGCGTTGGCTGCTGATGCTGAACGGGACGAACTCCCGGGGTTGGCGGCGTGCGCGGAATGGGGCGAGTCTGCCCCGAGGCTGGCGCAGGGGGCGACCCTGACGGCGCGGCGGCGCCGGGTTGTTTCCCAACCGGAGCCCTAGCTGGCGGCCCAACCGCTCGCGGGGGCTGTGCGTTTAGGCTTTGTCCGCCACCCGTTTGAGGCGCGCCTGGTTGCTGGGCATTCGCATCATCTGGGAATTCGTTTTGCGAGGGCGCGGCCGCAGAGCTGTTAGGTAGCTGGGCGGGACGAGCCCCAGGCGCTCCAGCAGTCGCTTGAGGACGAGCCGGTACGGCGGCGCGCGGCGGCTGTTGCGCAGCGGCGGACTGCCAGAGCAAGAATAGAAACGCCGTGGCGAACAGCGCCGCCCGGCCGGCCATTGCTTTGTGCCCAGACATCTTCGTCCTCGAAGTGTAGAGAGGCGCCGTCAGCTCCCACGGCGCGAGCGGCCGCGGCAGATTCCCTTCATTGGGGGGCGGATTCTAACAGCTTCCCCCACCTGCCCCTAGATCGGTTCGAGCAGCCAGGCAAGGAGCGCTTCCGACTGTTGAAAGCAGTGCAAGCAGTAGCCCGCGTCGGCCGAACCGCGCACGGTCGAAGGCTCTCGCCCGGCGGTGTAGAGCACCGTGCGGGTTCCGGCGCGGAGGCCCGCCTCGATGTCGAAATGAAAGTCGCCGATCACGGCCACTTCGTTCGGCGTTAGTCCCCACTGTTCGCAGATTCGCCAGATTGCCGTGGGGTCGGGTTTGGCCGGGGCGTCTTCGCGCGTCATGATCGGGTCGAACACGAGCGAGAGCCTCTTGAGCGTGGCGAGCGTTACGTCGCGAGCGTTGCGCGTCAGCACTGCTTGAGGCATGCCGAGCGCCGTGAGCCGGGTGAGAAACTCGCGCACGCCGGGCAACAGACGGGCTCGGTCGGCGCCTGCCCATTCGTGACGGGCCAGGATGTCCCGACAGTGCGCGGCCCGCGCGTCGTCCAACTGGTCGATCGCTTCCAGTAGTGTCGAACCTGGCGGCAACTCCATTTCCTGCCGCATCAGATCGAAATCGAGACCGGAGTCGACGAGCGTGCCGTCGAGATCGAAGATCACGCCGCGAACGCTAGAAAACTTAGAATCCATGCGCGTCTCTAATCCAAAAGGCCTGACCGATGATCGACAAGGATATCCGATCTGTTACCATCAAACATTCGGGCAGTTTCGCTCGATCCAGGCCTTGGCCGATTCGGCGGGAAAATCGCTTACTCGCCGGCTAGCGATTTTCCGTTGGGCAATTCGAAGCTGACGAGCAACCATCTTACTTTCGATCGGCTCCTCCTCGGACATGCCGAGTTTCTGTAGAAACGCCTTTACCCGATCTCCTACAAAAAGAACGGCGTCGTCAAGCGACAAGTGTTGCGAGAGGACGCAGCGAATCGGAAGCGCGCGGGCAAACGCCAGAATCGCTTCATCGCCCGACTGAAGCAGATGGCGCTCGCCAACCACGATCTGAATCGTCTGCGAGCCGCTCGACGAAAAGGCCGGAACGCCTGCGTTTTGCAACGCCTCGGCGGACACCACGGTAACGGCGCGCGATTCCGGGAACCTGTGGGCTACCTCCTGGAGATCGCTGAGAAAATCAGGGAAATGCGCGACCAGGATCAAAGCCGCCGGCCCCTCGGGATCGGCAAGACTGCGCGATACGGCTTGCGAAATCCCGTGGAGCTTCGTCGATTTGTTCAGCCAAATGGCGTCGTTTTCAACCGTGGCGTTGCTTGGCGTCTTCTTGAACCAATCGAACAGACCCATCCGGATCGCTCTCGATTAACGACGCGCCCGCAGAATAAACAGGAGTGCGATTCCGATTGTAAAAGAAACGAGCGTCGCCGGCTCGGGCACCAGTCGAAAATCGTTCGCGTTGACGATCCCGTCGCCGTTGGCGTCGCCCACGCCCAAGCCGTGCGGATCGGTCTGGCCAAGATGGGCCTGGATGACGGCGCGATCGGCGGCGTTGACCAGACCGTCGAAGTTCACGTCGCCTGGTAGCAGGTTTGCAACCGCCCGCAGGTGGATGGTTACATCCAAGACAATCGACAGGTCCGGCTCGATGCCGTGAAATGGCAGATCCAACACATAAGCCGCTCCGTTTCGTGAGAGGGTCCCCGGACCGCTGCTCGAAGAAAAGGTGTTACTCGTGTCTCCCGGTCGGCCTTGCGCGGTAATCAGTTGAGCTTGCGTGAACGAACCTGGGCCGAGCGCAAAATTATTGATCGGCTCGAATAAGTTCAGACTTGCCCCAAGGGCGTCGCTGATTCTGAGGTTTCTCAAGTCGAATTGACCATTGGAAACCACTAGAGCGCCCGATGGCGTCGCCGGCTTTCCAGCGAGGTCGAAAATCGCGATGCGGCCAACGTCAGTCGGTATCGTCGAGGCGTCCACGAAGTCGTTGCCCATCATCACATAGCCCGATAGTGGCGACGTGCGCACCAATGTGGCGGCCATGTTCGCCGGGATGGGTGTTCCGTAGGTCGCTTGGCTGCCGTCGTCCGAACTTGTTCCGCCGGTCAAGTCGGGCAGCCAGTTCCCGCTGTCGGCGGCTGTTATCGTCAATTGAGCGGCGGTCGTCGCGAGGCCGCCGAAATTGATGCTCGTCAGAAAGTTCGACCCGGTGGATTTGAACGAGCCGCCCAGAGAGGTGGTCAGCGAATTCGTCGGATGGAGAAGCGAGGGATCGCCGGAGGTCCCAGGATCGGTTTGCGCGACGCCGATGAGCGTTACCGGCGGAAGATATAATCCATCGCCCGGAAAAGTGTAGGAAGGAATGATCGCCACCGAGCTATGGCCAGAGTCGACGTTCCACGTGACGTCGGCCGCGGCGGGCGAGATGAGCAGACTCCACGCGAGCAAGCAGAGGCTTAAGAGATGGAACCGGCGAAACTTCTTTCCGTTCATTAGCATGCCCCTCTTTGGGATTTCATGGTTGTGGCTCAGCGGAACCATAGTGGAAACCGCGATTGCCAGTCTTCGAGACGCTCTCTAAGCAATCATAGTCGAAGCGGCCCGAGTGCGCTGTCGTCCCCACCGCACGGCGGCAAGCAACGCGGCGCCGCATGCAAACGAAACGAGCGTAGCAGGCTCAGGCACGAGCCGAAAATCATTCCCGTTGACGATTCCGTCGCCGTTCGCGTCGCCAATGCCCAAGCCGTGCGGATTCGCCTGCCCGAGATGGGCCTGAATGACCGCGCGATCGGCTTCGTTGACCACGCCGTCGAAGTTCACGTCCCCCGGCAATATGTTGGCGATCGCCCGCACGTGGATTTTGAGATCGAGATCTATG
>DASXPZ010000954.1:0-5810 GCA_036493275.1 Pirellulales bacterium | reverse complement strand
CCTATCTGGCGCCCGAGTCAGCGATCTCAAGCCATTGGACAGGCTGACAAACTTACAACTCCTGTATCTGGACAATACGCAAGTCAGTGACCTCAAACCTTTGTACGGGCTGAGTAAATTAAAAGACCTTAGACTGAAACGGTCGCCAATCGCAAAATGGCAGATTGAGGCACTGCAAAAAGAACTGCCGAATTGCAAGATCGAGCACGACCCATTTCCCTAAAATTCCGAATCAACGGATACCATGCCCGAGCCGACCAAATCAATGGTTCGCAGCCGTCGATTCCGCTTTAGCTTGCGAACGCTGCTGGCGGTCGTCATTGTCGTTGCGATTCCGGTAGCCTGGATCGCCAAAGAACGGCGTCAGTCGGCGCACGAGGAGCAAGTCGCCGAACAGCTTTTGCAGTATGGCTTCGTCTATGCCGAACTTAGTGGCCCCTACGACTCGTTGGAACTGAGTCGCAAGGCCACGCCACAAGGTTGGTGGCGAGACCTCGCCCGAGAGATCATGGGAGAAAGGATTTTAGAGATAGCGGGACCGCCATTTCCAAATCCGACGAGATGGCCTTTGGTCTCGGCCTTCAATGACATCACCCCACTGGCTGGTCTCACGAAATTGGAATCGCTGTATCTGCGTAACTCCCAAATTAGGGACCTCACCCCGCTCGCCGGGCTCACGAACTTGCAAGAGCTGATCATTTACGTCAACCCGGTCAGCGACCTCAAGCCACTCGCCGGTCTCAAGAACTTGAAAACGCTGGACATCCGTAGAACGCCAGTCAGCGACCTCAAGCCGCTTGCTAGTCTCAAGAACTTGGAAGGTGTGAATATCAACGATACCCAAGTCAGCGACCTTACCCCCTTGGCTGGGCTTACAAAGCTGAAATCAGTCTCTGTGAAACGTTCACCCGTCTCAAAGGGCCAGGTCGAGGCCCTGCAAAAGGCCCTGCCGAATTGCAAAATCGAACACGACCCGTTTCCTTAACCTAGCACCATTCGCGACGATCGTTTTGCCGCTCACGACGCTCGCAGCGGCGCGAGCACTTCCAGTAAAAATCGCCCGGTGTCGTTTCCCTCGATCGCGGCGATTTCTTCCGGCGTTCCCGTCGCCAGGATTTGGCCCCCCGCGTCTCCTCCTTCGGGCCCCAGGTCGATCACATAGTCGGCCGACTTGATGACGTCGAGATTGTGTTCGATCACGACCACGGTATTGCCGAGATCGACCAGCCGCGCCAGCACGTCGAGCAGGCGGCGAATGTCTTCAAAGTGGAGGCCCGTCGTCGGCTCGTCGAGGACATAGAATGTCTTGCCCGTTTCGACGCGCGCCAGTTCGGTAGCCAGCTTGATGCGCTGCGCCTCGCCGCCGGAGAGCGTGGTCGAGGCTTGCCCCAGCCGCAGGTAGCCCAGCCCCACGTCGCGCAAACTCTCCAGCGAGCGACGGATCACCGAGACATTCTCGAAGAACTGGAGCGCTTCGTCGACGCTCATCGCCAGCACGTCGGCGATCGATCGCTGCCGGTAGTGAACTTCGAGAGTCTGCCGGTTCCAACGCGTCCCCTGGCATTCCGGGCAAGTGACGTAGAGGTCGGGCAGAAAATTCATCTCGATCTTCTGCATCCCTTGCCCCTGGCAGACTTCGCAACGTCCTCCTTTGACGTTGAAGCTGAAGCGGCTCGCCTTGTAGCCGCGCAATTGGGCGTCGCGCGAGGCGGCGAACAACTTGCGGATCTCGTCGAACATACCGGTATACGTGGCCGGATTGCTGCGCGGCGTCCGGCCGATCGGCGCCTGGTCGATCTCGATCAACTTGTCGATCCCGCTGACGCCCGTCAGCCGGCGGTGCGGCCCCGGCTTGGGCGAAAGCCCTCCCAGTCGCCGAGTCAGCGCCGGCGCCAACGTCTCGTTGATCAGCGAGCTCTTGCCTGAGCCGCTGACGCCGGTGACGCAGATCAGCGCCGACAGCGGAAACGCAACCGTGACGTCTTTCAAGTTATTGGTCATTACGCCTTCGATCGTGATCGCTTTGCGCAGATTGATCGGCCGGCGCGGCGGAATCGGAACGCGCGTGGCGCCCGAAAGATAGCGACCCGTCAGCGACGCCGGATTGCGGCAGACTTCCTCCGGCGTCCCCAGCGCGACGAGCTGGCCTCCTTCCACACCGGCGCCGGGCCCGAGATCGATCAAATAATCGGCCGCGCGCATGATCGCTTCGTCATGCTCGACCACCACCACGCTATTTCCCATTTGCTCGAGGGCTCGCAGCGCCGCGATCAAACGGGCGTTGTCGCGCGGATGCAGCCCGATCGACGGTTCGTCGAGCACGTAGCAAACGCCCACCAGGCCGGAGCCGATGCTGCTGGCCAGGCGAATCCGCTGCAACTCGCCACCGCTGAGCGAATCGGCCGAACGATCGAGCGTGAGGTACGCCAGGCCAACGTTCATCAGAAAAGCCAGCCGCAAGCGGACCTGCACCAAAATCGGCTCGGCGATTTGCGCCGTCGCCTCCGGAAATTTGCAGTCGGCGAAAAAAGCCTGCGCCCGTTCGACCGAAAGGGCCGTCAGTTCGTGAATCGGCAGGCCGCAGACGCGCACGCTGCGCGCCTCGGGCCGCAATCGCGATCCCAAACAGGCCGGGCAGACCACGACGCCGCGATAGCGCTCCCAACGCTCGATGGCCGCGGGCGTTTTGGCGCCGGCGAATTCCCGATCGAGCATGCCCAGCACGCCGACGAAATCTGCCTCACCATAAAACAGTGCTTGCAGCGCGCCGGGAGCGAGCGTATCGAGCGGTTGATTCCAGCGAAAGCCATGATTTTGCGCAACCGCGGCGATCTCGCGGCGATGTTTGGCCGAGACTTCGGCCGGCGCCCCGCGCCACGGCAGCACGGCGCCGTCGGCCAACGACAGGCTGCGGTCTGGCGCCACCAGGTCCGGATCGAACGCCACGGCCGAGCCTAACCCCTCGCAAGCGCGGCAGGCGCCGTACGGACTGTTGAAGCTGAACGTGCGCGGCTCCAGTTCTTCGTAGCTCAATCCGCACTTGGGGCAGGCGTGCTGCGTGCTGAAGAGGAGATCGCGCCAGCGCTCGGTCGGCTTGGCGCCGTTTTTTTCGGCTGTCGCTTCGGCGGACTTGCCGCCGTTTTTGGCGCTCGGCTTTTCGTCTGTTTCATCGAGCAGCGCCACCGTGACCAGTCCTTCTCCTAGGCGGAGCGCAAGCTGCACGCTATCGGCCACGCGGCTGCGGGCGGTGGGGCGAATGATCACCCGATCGATCACAGCCTCGATCGTGTGCTGCTTTTGCTTGGCGAGTTTGGGAATGGTCGCCAGGTCATGCACGACGTCGTCGATCCGCACCCGCAGCAGGCCCGCTTTGCGGACCGCGTCGAAGGCTTCCGGATGCTCCCCTTTGCGACCGCGCACCAGGGGCGCCATGATCATCGCCTTCGTGCCCTCGGGCAGGGCCGCGAGCGACTCGACGATTTGCTCCGCGGTTTGCTGGCGGATCGGTTCGCCGCAGCGAAAACAGGAGGGCTCGCCCGCCCGCGCGTAGAGCAGGCGCAAATAGTCGTAGACCTCGGTGACCGTGGCGACCGTGCTGCGCGGGTTCTGGCTGCCGGCCTGTTGGTCGATCGAAATGGTCGGTTGCAAACCATCGATCAGGTCAACGTCGGGACGCTCCAACTGATGCAAAAACTGCCGGGCGTAGACCGAAAGGCTCTCGATGTACTGCCGCTGCCCCTCGGCGAACAGAGTATCGAACGCCAGCGAGCTTTTGCCCGAACCACTGGGCCCGGTGATGACCACCAAGGCGTCTCGGGGGATGTCGAGATCGAGATTGCGGAGATTATGGACGCGAACGCCGCGCAGACGAATCACTTCGCCGGCGCCGTTCTTGCGCTGCGCGCTCGCGGCCGCTTGACTCATGAAGCTCACAGACTGAGAAGTCGTACAGAGAGGAAATCTGCGCGATGGTCAAACTTCTGAGGCTATCACGAGGGGGGAAACGGGACAAGGCGGGCGGAGATTGGGTAGTGGTGGACGAATAAGTTGGTCATTTTAAGACCGCCGCAAACAACTCGTCAAAACTGGTAGTGTCCTAGGAAAAAGTGGTCCTCTTTTTATACAGACCACTACATATCAATTAGAGCCACCGCAAAGAGCCCAATGTTCGCGAGCAATCCGAGGAAACAGACGACCAACCCTGTTGCGAGCGCGAACCGACTGCCCTTGCCGCTTGCGGAGAGTCGTTGAATCGCTATCGCGGCTCCCCACACGCTCATTGCCGATCCCAGAAGCACGACTGGCAATGCAGAAATATACGAGAACATGCAGTTGCCCCAGATTAAGAAGGCCCAAAGAGATGCAATGCCAAGTAACAGCGGCGAAGGGTGTCTTGGGTCTCTCAGCGACTGAAACCAGCGGCGGCGGGGTGTTTCGCTCATCCCCCAATTGTAGCCGGCTCCAGAACCGCCTCAAACAATTCCTCGAACGACCAGACGTGTCCAGCGATCCCGGCCATCATACAGGCGGTTGACCGGAGCTTGCCGCTAGTTCCCGGCTTGCGCGTCTGCCAGCAGTAATTGTAATAGGCCGCGAACATCGCGAAAGCGCACTCCAGGTTGCGGAGCTTTTTCGAGAAGCAATAGGTGAGGCGGTTCAATCGCTTCATGAACAGGCGTTGCGTGCCATTCAGGCGCTCTACGTGGCTCGTGGTGACGCTGTGCAGTTCGTTCTCGCCTATCCCCTGTATGCCGGTCCGCTTCGTTCCGACCATTTCCGACGGGGTGTAGATCGTGTTCGCGTTGCGATACTCTTTGATTATCACGCCGTACTTGACGTAAGGGCCGAACGCCAGATCGACCGCTTCGGGATAAGCCTGGAAGCCGTCGGTCGAGATTTGCACGGTCGGACGATAGCCGCCCATCCGGTAGGCGTGGGCATCGCTGGCATGAGGCTTTGGCATATCCAGGCGCCGAGCCACGTCCACCATGAACCGGCGTGCGTTGTCAGCCGAGCGCTTTCCGAGCATGAATGACGGCATGAGCTTCGTTTGCTGGTCAATGCAGGTCCACAGATAGATATCGCCTACGTCAGACTTCTCGGCCCGTTCGTCGGTCGTGAGGCGCGACTGCTTTTTCTGGACATAGGTCCATTGCTCGTCGAACTGCAAGTGCGTCAGAGTCAGGCCGCGCATCTCGCGATCCATGAACTGTCGGCAGGCGTCGCCGAAGTGAACGATGAGCTTGAGCAAGGTTTTCTTGTCCAGTCCCGTGATTCGCGACGTTCCGCGAACGCTGTTGCCCTCGACTAGCAACCGCAGGGCGAGCTTGGCCTTGTCTAGGTCGATCCGCATGTTTCCCAGCGGCTTGGGTTCGGCGTCGAACCAGACGTGCTTGCAGAGGTTGCAGCGGTAACGCTGCTGGCCTTTGCTGTTGCGGCCGTACTTTTGAAAACTGGCGTGTCCACAGGCTATCATCGCAGAGTCGCTTTCGATTGCGGCTCACGCTAGAATGGCTGTATCTGAGGCAGCCTAGCGAAAGCCTGGTTGTTCTTCGCCCCGATGAGGCCCGCCAAGGCTTCACCGGGGTTTTTCTCATGCCGTTATTGTAGCCACGTTGTATCTACATTACAATCGCAAAACCTGAGATTGCACGAATTATTTTCGTGGGTACAATGTGGGCATGGCACGACCTAAAAAACCAAAGAACGAGACCCGCGAGAACTTCTTGCGGATTCGCCTAACGGAAGCCGAGCGAAAGGCCCTGGATATAGCGGCAAGCGCTAGGACGCTGGATACGTCCACGTGGGCG
>DASXPZ010000953.1:0-4785 GCA_036493275.1 Pirellulales bacterium | reverse complement strand
ACGTCGCGCGGGCTGTCGCCCAGAAAAGTATGCTCTTCGAGGCGCGTGCCGTAATGGTTTTCGACCCGATAGTTGGCGGCGATCTCCGGGCCGACCAGCTCGAGGAGCTCATCTCCCAAATTCGGACGATGCAACCCGGTGCATGAAGAAAACACCTGGATCGGCCGTCGCGCCGGCTGCGATTTTATCGTCAACACGGTGATCGACACGCAGCGCCAGATTCTGGCGATTGTGGCCGGCGACATGGAGCAGGCGTTTTTGGAAGGAGTCGATTTCGTTCGCAAGATCGTGGTCGACACCGTGCCGGAGCCGGTCGACGTCGTGGTCACCAGCTCGGCCGGCTACCCGCTCGACACCACGTTTTATCAGTGCGTGAAAGGGATGACCGGCGCGCTGCCCATCGTCAAACAAGGGGGCACGATCATCATCGCCGCCAGCCTGACCGAAGGGATCGGCAGCCCGGAATTCCAGAGCCTGTTCGATCAGAACTCGAATCTCGAAGTCTTCGTCGAGCGGATCCTGGGGAAAGATTATTTTGTGATGGACCAGTGGCAGCTCGAAGAGTTGGCCAAGGTTTGCCGCAAGGCCGAGGTGCGCGTTGTCAGCCACGGCCTGCCGGCCGAGACGCTCGATCGATTGTTCGTGCGGAGCGCGCCGAGCGTCGAAGCGGCCGTGGCCGAATCATTGACCAAACACGGCCCGAACGCCACGATCGCCGTTATTCCCAAGGGCCCGTACGTTCTGGCGCAAGTTGCTTGACGTGATAGCGCACGGGTGTGAGCGAAGAGGAGCGGCGGCGGGCGCAACGTTTGAATTGCTTTGAATTGCCAACATGACTGACCGCCTGGTACCGCCGAGATTTCTGTTTCGCTTCTCGGCGCCCTGTCGATATCACGAGCCGATTTGGACCCCCGCCGGCGCCAAGTTCGGTCCGGCCAATCAGCTCCCGAACCTCTCCGACCTGGAAGGCATTCGTTCGTACGCCGAGGTCCGCGCCGGCTGGAGCGACGCCGGCCTGGCGTTCTCGGTGCAAGTCACCGGAAAGCGCCGGCCGCCGTGGTGTCGCGAGTCTCGGCCCGACGAAAGCGACGGCCTGCGGATCTGGATCGACACGCGCGACACGCACAACATCCATCGCGCTAGCCGCTTCTGCCATCAGTTCATCTTTCTGCCCTCGGGCAGCGGGCGGAACCTGGCCGAACCGTACGGCGAGCTCTACTTCATCAATCGAGCCCGCGAAAACCCGCGGCCGATCCGCCCTGATGTCTTGCGCGTGCGGTCGGAGAAGCGAGTCGACGGCTACTTTCTCGAAGCCCATATTCCGGCGGCCGCCATTACCGGCTGGGAACCGGCCGAACACCCGCGGTTGGGTTTTACCTACTCGGTGATCGACCAGGAGTTGGGTGACCAGACCTTCACCTGTGGGAAGGAATTCCCGTACAAGGAAGACCCGAGCGTCTGGGGCACGCTGGAACTGACGCGATAGGCGGCGGCCCAGTAGGTTCACTCCCGAAAGCGCCCGTCGCTTAGTATCATGGCCTGAATCGAAAGAGTCGTTTCATCGCTGTCCATTGAGTCTGCCATGCCATTGATCGTGCAGAAGTTCGGCGGGAGTAGCGTCGCCGACAGTCAAAAAATCCTCGCCGCCGCTCGCAAGGCGGTCCGCGCTCAGGCTGCCGGCAACGGCGTCGTGATGGTCGTCAGCGCAATGGGCAAGAACACCGACGCCCTGGTCGCGCTGGCCCGTGAAATCACGGATAGCCCTCCGGCTCGCGAGATGGACATGCTCCTCTCGACCGGAGAGCAAGTCAGCGTGGCGCTGATGGCGATGGCCATCGAGAGCCTGGGCTGCAAGGCGATCAGCTTCACCGGCGCCCAGATCGGCATTCGCACCGATAGCACGCACACGAAGGCGCGGATTCATTCGATCTCGACCGACCGAATGCGCGAGGCGCTCGACGCCGGCAAGATCGTCATCGCCGCCGGATTTCAGGGCATCGATCAAGACAACAACATCACTACACTCGGCCGCGGTGGCAGCGATACCACGGCTGTAGCCCTGGCCGCGGTGCTGGGCGCCGACGACTGCGAAATCTACACCGACGTCGACGGCGTCTACACCACCGACCCGCGGCAGCTTCCCGAAGCGCGCCGCATGAAGCAGGTCAGCTATGACGAAATGTTGGAGCTGGCCAGCCTGGGCGCCGGCGTGATGCACAGCCGTTCGATCGAGTTCGCAAAAAAATTCTCGGCGCCGATTCACGTTCGCAACAGTTTCAGCGATCAACCAGGGACGATTATCTGCGACCAGCCCGAATCGCCCAACCAGGCCGTCAGCGGCGCCACGCTGGTGAAGAATGAAGCCCGCGTCACGCTCCTAGGCGTGCCCGATCAACCGGGGACCAGCCTGGCGCTGTTCTCGAAGATCGCGGCCAAGAACATCTCGGTCGACATGATCGTGCAGAACGTCGGCGCCGGGTCGAAGGCCGACATTTCGTTCACCGTCCCGCGCGACGAGCTGCCGGCCACCTTGCAAGCAGTCGAGGCGGCGGCCCTCGAGTTGGGCGCCGAAGGTTTTAGCCGCGATGATAATGTCTCGAAGATCTCGGTCGTCGGCCTGGGCATGGCCACGCAAACCGGCGTGGCGCAGCAAATGTTTCGCGCGCTGGCCGCCGCCGGCGTGAATATCCAGATGATCACGACTAGCGAAATCAAGATCTCGGTGCTGGTCAGCCGCGACCAGGCGACCGACGCGCTGCGCGCGGTCCATCGGGCATTCGAGTTGGAAAAAGCCCCGCCGCGGTCGATCGATCTGATTCCACACCGGCCCGAGACTGCGAAGACCCCAAGCGCCGGCGACATCGTGGCCCATCTGAAAGGGAACGCCGTGGCGCGCCTGCACGGGATGGAAGACCTGACGATCGACGACATCGTGCTTGATGAATCGCAAGCCCGCGTGACGATTACCGGCGTCCCAGACCGGCCGGGCCTGGCCGCGGAGGTTTTCGAGGGGATCGCGGCCGGAAACTTGTTCGTCGACATGATTGTGCAGAGTCTGGGGCGCGCCGGCCAGGCGACGCTCAGCTTCACCGTGCCGCAAGCGCATCTCGAACGGGCCCTGGAAGTCGGCCGGCAAACCGCCGCCAAGCTGGGCTGCGGCCCGGTCAGCGGATCGCCGCGCGCCGCCAAACTATCGGTCTCCGGCATCGGCATGCGCAGTCATACCGACGTGGCGATTCGCATGTTCCGCGCATTGGCCGAGGCCGGCATCAACGTCGAGATGATCAACACCAGCGAAGTCCGCGTGAACGTCGTCATCGACGGCGCCCACAGCGAAAAAGGCCTGCAATGCCTGAAACAAGCCTACGCCGACGCGCGCGTGTAGACGCTCGCGGCGCAGCCCAAATTCAGTGAGCCGCACGGCGCTAGCCGCGGGTTCTTCGTATTTCGGCGACGCTGCGCATTGAACGGCGACTCACGGCAAATATCCTTCGGAAGCGACAGCGCGCTTCTTCAATCGGAAGGAAGCGGATTGCGATCGATGTACGCAAACGCGGCGATAATGATCGCGAACACCACGGCCGCGATCGACATCAATCCAGCGAAAAACCAGAAATAGGCCTCGCCCTTTAAATCGCCAGCAAGAAAGCTCACCGACGCTGTTAACAAGTTCCCAAACGCCACGGCTAGCAGCCAGATCGACATCGCCACTGACTTCAAGCTTGGTGGCGCCTCGCTGTAGAAGTACTCCAGGCCGGTGATCGAGACCATAACTTCACCCGACGTCAGCACCACGTAGGGAATCAATTGCCAGGCGACATGCAGTTGGACTCCGCTTTGAAGCTGCCGCTCGATGAGAGCGACGATGCCAAATGACGCCGCAGTCAATAAGAATCCGATCACGATCTTCAGCACCGCCGTTAGCCTGAAGACTTTATTGATCGATGGATAAATTACGTAGGTGAAAATGGGGATCAGAATCATGATCAACAATGGATTTGCCGTTTGAATCTGAGAGGGCAGAATCTGTTCCGGCGCACGCTCAGCCAGGAACGCTGGTAAGAGGTCTCGACCGGGCATGGTGAGATCCATCTTTTTGGCCTGGGCAACCCAACTCGAACCGTGCTGATCGTACAAAGCCCAGAAGATGCACACGCAAGCGGCGATGATTACGAGCCGCGTCATGGCCTTGAGCCCTTGCGGCGTCAGCGCTTCCTGCAAGAATCCCAACCCCTTGGGCGGAACGTGGACAAACCGATTGCGGCCCAGCCAGAACACAATCGTGGCCACGAGCATCAAAACACCCGGCACGCCAAAGGCTACCTTCGGCCCCCAAGACTTAAGCAGCGCCGGAATAATCAACGTGGCAAAAAAAGAGCCAAAGTTGATCGAGAAATAGAACCAGCTATAGACCTTCTCTAGTAAATGCTTGTTGCTAGGGCCGAACTGATCTCCGACGTTCGCTGAGACGCACGGCTTGATGCCCCCAGAGCCGAGCGCGATCAAGGACAACCCGATGGCCAGCCCGACGCGAGTATCGTCGAGAGAAAGCGCAAGGTGTCCCAGGCAGTAGATCAACGAAATGTACAAAATCGTCCGATACTTCCCCAGCCAACCGTCCGAAATGAGCGCCCCGGCGACCGGCGTGAAGTAGACCCCGAACACAAACGTGTGGTACCAACCGGTGGCGTCGCTATCGGACATCACCTCCGGCACGCCCGAGGAGCTCAGCAAGTACTCTGTCATGAAGACATACAGGATGTTCTTCATCCCGTAGAAGCTGAA
>DASXPZ010000952.1:0-2799 GCA_036493275.1 Pirellulales bacterium | reverse complement strand
CGTCGCGCCGCCGCCGGGCGCTCCGTCGCCCGAACAAGCGACCGGCGCTCCGCAGATTGAACTGCCGAACTTCGACGCGCAAGCGCCGAGCGGCATACCCGGCGTAGGGAGCATCCCCGGCACGCAACCGACGAACAGCGGCGCAACCACCGCGCCGCCAATTCAAGCGAATCCCTTGGGCGAAGCGCCAAGCTATTCGGCTCCGCCTCCCGCGGGTGACGCGAGCGCCGCGCCTCCTTTCGAGACGCCAGGCGTTGGCCCTGGCGCCGCGCCACCGGCAGGCGCCGCCGCCCCGGCTTACGATCCTTCAACTCCGGCCGGCGCCGCCATTCCGCCCGCGGCGTCGCTCGATCCGGTGGCAGGCATCGCGGCGCCGCCAGACGGAGCGCCTCCCGCGGTCGGCTATCCTCCTCCGGCAAATCACGATCCGGCAATGCCCGACCCGGGCGCGCCGCCCGGCGGCCCACCCTCTGGCGGCCCACTCTCTGCCGGAGCGCCCAACGGTGGCCCTCCCCCCATCGCCGAGGCGCCCACGACGAACTATCCAACGGATTGCATGACGGCCCAAGCGCTGTTGAACAAGGGACAGCTCGATCCGGCGCTGCAGTTGATGTCGCGCTGGTATGACCACTCGACCCTCAGTGAGCAGGATAAAGCCGCGTTATTGGGCTTGTTGAATCAGCTCGCCGGCACGGTGATTTATTCTCGCGAGAATTGGCTGGCCGAGCCGTATGTGGTTCAGCAAGGAGACACGCTTGATCGGATTGCCACACGGTACAACGTCCCTCCGCAGTTGATGGCCAAAATCAACGGTATTCCCGACCCGAACAACTTGCAGCCCGGCACGAAACTGAAGGTTGTGCCCGGTCCGTTTGACGTGCACGTCGACATGAAGAACCGCTACCTGGTACTGAAGCTGCAAGGACGCTTTGCCGGGCGATTCCCGATCGCCGTTGGCGCCGAGCACGCCGCGACGGATGGCGAATACCAGGTGAAGACGAAGACCCCGAACCCGACCTATTATGGTCGCGACCGCGCCGTGCCGCCGGACGATCCTGCGAATCCGCTCGGCAAGTATTGGATCGACCTGGGAAATCAGATCGCAATCCATGGCACGAACGACCCGGAGAGCCTGAAGCGCGACGACCCGCGCGGCTGCGTGCGGATGCATCCTCGCGATATTGAGGACGTGTACGATATGGTGACGACCGATTCGCGCGTGATCATCATTCGCTAAGGGCGCGGAGACAACTTGTCGAGCCTCTTGTTCGATGGTCGCGGCGGCTTTTTGAAAGCCCGCTTCTCGCGCCCGACCGGTGGATCTTCTTTCCGCCAGGATTTCAGAGTTCGCCCGTTAGGCTCTCGTTTCCAGGCTGAAGCGGGCGAAGCGGAATCTCATCGTGGAAATCGCTCAACCGTCCGGGTTCTCGTCATCGACCGGCAGCGGCCGGCCGTAGAACTTGGTCAGGTCGATGCCTCCTTTTTGCTCCTCTTCCATCAGTTTCAGCCGAGCTTCCAGGCGTTCGACCCGCCGCAAAATGTTGGGAATGATCTGGCGGCTTTCGTCGACCGGCTTCGTGCGCGGCACGAGCGGATAGTTGAGATGCCTTTGCATCGCCGCAAACAAGAGCAGCGGGTCTTTGCGGCGGTTGGCCAGCGCAATGCGCCCCTCCTTCAGCCCAAAAAGCGGCGGGTCAGTCGGCGCTTCGGCTCCCTCGCGGGCGCGGACTTCGTTGTAGTACTCGCTGCGGACGTAGATCAAATCGGCCAGGTCGACCATCCCGATCTGCCGCCGCACGGTCAATATCCACTCGCGCCACGTTTCGTCGAAGATTGAATCGGCGGCGATCGCTTCCAGCCCACGGTCGTAGCCGAGCCGATTCCGGCTCAGGCATTCGAACTGAAACAGGAAGATCCCCTGCGGCGTGGCCCCGGCGGAGCGGTAGCGCGCCTCGCGCTCCAGGATCTCGAGCCCGACGACCAGATCGAACTTCCCTTTGTCGTTTTCCGCCGCGCTGACGACGAATGTCTGGAACTTGCTGAAGTAGTGGGAGAGGCGCGCCATGCCGGGGGCAAAGACGCCGGTCAGGTTGAGCTCGCCGGTCAGAAAGTCGATCGCCATCGGCAGCTTGGTCGTCGACAAGATCTCTTCGCGCACGGTGCGCAGCAGATCCTGCGTCGGAGCGTTCTGCAACGTCCGCTCGCTCAACGCGCGAAAAAAGTGGGCCTGCTCAATATATTCTTCGCGATCGAGCATAAATCTTGCTTTGAGCTAGCAAATCGTCCTGCGGAAAACCGCCTTTCCGGCACAGCCAGTGATCCGCCCCAGTCTGGCGACGCCGCCCCACGCTTCTATAATAGGCTGTTGGCTGCATCTTGTCCCTCGGATCCGGTAGCAACCAGCCCGGACCGTCGCTCGACCAGTATCCTTGCGCGCCGCCTACGTGGGAGTTCAGCATGAGCAGTCGGTTCTCGACCATTGAAAAAGCTGTCGACGAAATTGCCGTCGGACGCGTGGTGATCGTCGTCGACGCCGAGGACCGCGAGAACGAAGGGGACTTCGTCTGCGCGGCCGAAAAAGCCACGCCTGAGCTGGTCAACTTCATGATCACCCACGGGCGAGGGCAAGTCTGCACTCCGCTGTTGCCCGAGGTTTGCGAGCGATTGAAACTGGGGCCGATGGTCGAAACGAACACGGCGCCCTTGGGGACCGCGTTTACGATCCCTGTCGATCATCGCACGGCCAAGACCGGCATCACGGCGCAGGAGCGGGCGACGACGATCCGGGCCCTGGTCGAC
>DASXPZ010000951.1:0-3395 GCA_036493275.1 Pirellulales bacterium | reverse complement strand
TTCGACGATCGTGAAGTCCGACGCGCCGGCCAGCCGCGCCTCGGCCACGCGCACCGTGCCATCGTCATCCCCTTCGAGCAGCGGGCTCAATCCAGAGCGGTTTCCCTTGCCGCCGGCGATGATGCCGAACTCACATGGCGGCGTTGCCAGATGAGGCGCGAGCTCGTCCCAACGCCGGCCGAGTTGCTGCGCGGACATCCCCAGCGTGGTGTCGAAGATGGGATTGCCTCCGAGTAGCACGGCCATCCGGGCGCCATGGTTGGGCGGGCCGATCATCACGAAGCGATTGATCCGCGGATCGAGCTCATCTCCGCCCGCCTGGCAATCGGCCATGTAATGCCGCACAACCAGGTTGCCCAGGCTGTGCGCGACAAAGTTAATTTCAGTCGCCTGATCGAGCGACGCCACCAGTCCGCCGAGCGCCTGCGCGTGCTCGCTGACCGCGGCCCGCGTGCTGGCGTACGTCAGCGAGATCACCGTGTAATCGCCGTTCCGTTCGAGGTATTTGGCCAGCGGGACCATCATCAGCCGGCTCCCCATCAGGCCGTGGAGCATGACGACCACTTTGCCTCGCGTTGGTTGCAGCGAGCGTTCTTTCTTGAGCTCTTCGAGCCGGCGCTGGCAAACTTCGAGACTGCCCGAGGCGTGGCGCACGTCGTGCGGATCGAGCAAGCGGCGATGCAGGGTCAATACGTTGCGCTGAATTCGCCAGCGGCCGAAATAGACTTCGTCCTCCCAGAGCTGATTGCCCCCCAGCGTCGGCGCAACCACGTTCGGCATTTCCATTTGAAACGACGCCGGGATAACGAATCGCCGTTTGGGGGTGGGCTCTTCCGCCGCCGCTCGCAGTGAGCCGAAAATCACCAACGCCAGACAGACCACCAGCGCGCTCAGAAGACGAGCCATACGAGAAGCCTCCGAATGGAATCGCGGCCAGCCACAGGAGCAGCGGCGCGAACGCAGAAATGGCGAAGTGAACGCGGGCAATACGCTAGCGATCCACCCAGGGCGGAGCAAGAGCGATTTGCGTTCTCGGAGGCTAATGGCCCGCTAGCAATGCTGCGTTTTTGGCGGAGGCGTCGATTATTCGGACATCGTCAATCGGCCGAGACGGCGACCAGGTCGCGGCTGACCGCTTCGATCTGTTCGGCGCCGATGCTTTCGAGTTCTTCGGCAAAGCCGACCAGCAGCGCCAGATCGCACAGGCGATTGATCTGGCGGGGCGAGCCGCCGGTGAGTTGATGCAGGACTTCGGTTGCCGCCGGCTCGAAGATCGTTCGCTCCGCCCCGGCGACCGCCAGGCGATGTTGCACGTAGGACATCGTCTCTTCGAGATCGAGCGGCTTCAGCAGGCATTTCACGGCCAAGCGCTCATCGAGTTGCGGCATCCGCCCGAGCGCCGGTAGCAAGCCGGTCTGGCCCACCAGGATCAGCGTGGCGTGCGGTCCGGCGGCGTTCTCGAAGTTCAATAGCAATCGCAGCGCGTCGAACGTCTGACCGCCGTCGATCAGATGCGCTTCGTCGATGATCAACACCGCGTGGTAACCCAACTCGGCGTTCTGCACGAGTCGGTTCTGAATTCGGCGCACGCTCGCATCGATCGAAGGCTTTGCGGCGTCGCCCGTTCCTGCGCCGAGCTCGGCTGCCAGATAGGCCAGCAATTCGGCGGTCGGCATCTGCGGAAACACAAGGTGCGCGATCGGTCGAACGTCCTCGGGGAGATGATCGCGGAGCATCCGCGCGACGAGCGTCTTTCCCACGCCCGACGGCCCAGCCAGCACCGCGGCGCCGCGACGATTTTCGATCGCGTAGCGCAGCTTGAGGAGCGCGGCCTGATGCGTTTCGGCAGGGTAGTAATCGCGGGCGTCGGCCCATTCGGCAAACGGCTTGCGACGGAGTCGCCAGTGGGATTCGTACATGGTGGCTCGACCGAATTATGGGGAGTGTGGGGCAGGAAGAGGGCGGACAGTTCGCACACGCGCCGCTGACGCGGAGCGCGCGGAGATTTGGGGCGGGGACTTCAGGCAGCGGCAAAATTATCGACAAAGCTCCATTGGGCGATGCCGCAGGCTTGCAAGCGATTGTCGACGTCGGCCATGTCTTGCTCGATCGCCGAGCGTCCGTCGAGGACGACCAGTGCGCGATCGACGCGACAAGGCGCCGCCCAGGCGAGCAAGTGGCGCTTGTCGCTCGGCTCGCCCAACGGTCCAGCGTCGATCAACACCACGTCAAAGTGGCGTCGTAACTCGTCAAAGCATGATTTCAGTCGGGTCTCGGCGAGTCGCCAATCGGCGGGGGTCGGTTGTTTCAGCGGCAGCAGCGCCATTTGATCTGCGATCGATTGCACGACCGCCTCGGCCAACGGCCGTTCGCCCGCCAGGCTTTCTTCCCAACCCACCTCGGCGGCAACCCCCAGGCAGTTGGCCAGACGAGGAGCGGCGAAATGGGCGTCGACCAGGACCACTTTTTGCTGTTGCGCGGCCAAGGCGCGGGCCAGTGTCATGGCGATGACCGAGCAACCTTCGCCACCACGGACGCCGGTCACGGCGACCAGTTTACGATGGCGGCGGCAAGCTTCGGCCAGGTCGGTGGCGGCCGTCTGCAACTGCCCCGGCGCCGCGGCCAGGATCGCCTCAGTGATCTCGGGCCAGATGAAATTCGAGAGTTCGAACACCGGCTGCCAGACGTTCGACACGGACGACGAGCTATGAAAAGGCGTTGATTGCGGCCGGGCCAGGATCGGCGCCTCCGCGGGCGACGTCTTCGGAGCGGATGGCGCAACGTGCGGCGCAACCGAAGGCGGCACAAATTTGGCGTGCGGCGCTTTCACCGACGCATGGGCCGAATCAATCATCGCGAAAGGGATCGCCGGCTGCGTGGGCTGAGCAGTGGACGGCTCCCCAGGCGATGAACCGGGGGCGACCGGCGAAGGAGCAACCTGCGACGCCGCAGATCCTTCGACGACCATCGCTTTCGCGGCGTTCGTCATCGCCGAGAGTGCGGCGACCGCTTGAACCGCGGCTTCCTGAACGACGCCCCCCGATTGCGGCATGAAGTGAGGCGCCGGCGGCGTCTGTGTAGCCACGGGCGCCCCGCTTTCCGTGGATTTGGAAATAGGCGTCGCGATCGGCGCAGCGGCCGCTCGTTGGCGAGCGGCGTTCGCGTCGATCTTTTGATACGCCTTCAAAAAGGCCTTGTTTAGACTGCTCATGCCGATCGATCCCATGTGTTCGCGCCGAAGGACGAAGGAAGCGTGGAACGGGTCGCGAGCTGGTTTGTTTACATGACGAGGACCAGTGAAGCCTCGGACCGCGATTTACAAAACTCCGCGACTTGCGTCCTTCTGCATTGAGTTGGCTATTTCATGGTTTGAATCGTCCCGTCCAATACGGCGT
>DASXPZ010000950.1:0-1559 GCA_036493275.1 Pirellulales bacterium | reverse complement strand
TTGGAGATTGCTCCCCAAGCCGCAGCCCACTTCAACTGGCTCGATGTCTATGAGGTCTTCGTCCGCTCAACGCGCCTGGAGTACTTGTCCGATTGGCCGTTGCTCCCAGAAGAACAAACACCAATTGTCACGCCGCCCTTTCCAGTTCAACGGGACAAAAGCGTTTCCGGCAACCGCCTTCGCGTTGGGCACCTGGAGCGTTTCGATAAAGGTCTCGGCGTCCACGCCCGCTCCGCCATCACCTTCGCCACCGAAGGCAAGTGGGACCTCTTCAAAGCCAAAATCGGCCTCGATGCCGAAGCCGACGGCAAAGGCGACTGCATCTTCCAAGTCCTCGCGGACGGCAAATCCATCTTCGAAAAGCGAATGAAAGGTGATGGAATACTCACCCATACGGAAGACGTTCGCCTTCCCATCACCGGCTGCCGCGAACTCACCCTCCTCGTCGAACCCGGCGCAGGCCTCGACCTCGCCGACCATGCCAACTGGTGCGACGCCCGGCTGACCAAAGCCAAGCGATAATTACGTGGGAGCGCGAGGCTCCCGCCGAGCCGTGCACTGACCCAGTCGTTCCGTCGCCCAATCACTCCGGCCGGGTGGCTGTGTTTTGCGCACTATAACACGGCAGCCAACGACCTCACTCCGGCAGCGGCTTCCCCTTCGTTTCCGGCAAAAATGGCAACACAAACAATCCGATCAAAAACACGACGCACATCGTCATGCCCGCATAGCGCAGCGGCTCAGCCGTATTGCGAAACAAATAGTTGAGGCCGATTTTTACCACAGGCCCAAGCGCCGCCACGAACCGGCCCACGTTGTAGCAGAAGCTCGTGCCAGTTGAACGCAGATACGTCGGAAACAGCTCGGGAAAATAGACCGCATAACCGCCGAACAAAGAAAGCTGGCAAAAACCCATGATCGGTACCAGCACGAAGATTTGCCACATATGTTGCAGCGTAAAGAAGACATAAATCGTCGTTACGAAGGCGGACAATAGCGCGATCGCGAAGGTTGGCTTGCGGCCAATTTTCTGCGAGATCGCGCCGAAGCTGAACATCCCCAGAAACGCGCCGACGTTGATCGCGATCGAAGTAAAGCTTTGGTTCGTCGTCAGTGTGCGTTTGATTTCACCATCGATTCCCTTCTTGATGTCGGCTAGTTCCGTCGGCGTTTGGCCCTCTTTGCCTTCCTTCCACAGATCGTAAATCCGCTGCACTTGCTCCTGCCGCCCGCTATCACCGGCTGTCTTGGCCGCCCCAATTTCGCGTTCATAAACCGACTGCGTCAGCGGCTTGGTTTGAACCTGCCGGATGAGATCGGGTGTGTAAAAGCCGACGGCCCAGAGGCCAATGACGCCTGAGCACGCCAGCGCCAATCCGAGCAGCGCGTGCCTTCGCCATGTCGGATGCGAAAACAGTTCCCGATAGGAACCCAGCTGTTTCGTGACTGCTCCTTGATGCGAAGCTTGTTGCCAGCGTTCTGGTTCCTTCAGCCGGCGGCGGATAAATAGCGCGAGCAGCGCCGGCAGCGCGCCGATGAGGAACATGATCCGCCACGGA
>DASXPZ010000949.1:0-6536 GCA_036493275.1 Pirellulales bacterium | reverse complement strand
CGACCTCGGAACGCTCCTGGGCGGCGCCTTCAGCCGAGCGAATGGCATCAACAACAGCGGGCAGGTTGTTGGGATTGCAGCCACTGCAGGGGGCCAAAACCACGCGTTCTTGTACAGCGGCGGCGCGATGCAGGACCTGGGGACGCTCGGCGGCACAAACAGCCAAGCGCAAGGCATTAACAACAGCGGAAAGGTCGTTGGGTATGGAACCACTGCAGGGGGCCAGAATCATGCGTTCTTGTACAGCGGTGGTGGATCTATCCAGGACCTTAATTCGCTGATCGATCCGTTGTCTGGCTGGACTTTGGACGTGGCGCAGGGTGTCAACGACGCGGGCCAAATCGTCGGCTACGGCGAGATCAACGGCCAGACGCACGCATTTCTGTTGACCCCAGTCCCCGAGCCGACAACCCTCGGCCTCGGCGCGCTTGGCGGCTTTGCGCTGCTCACGATGAAGCGTCGACGCAAAATCGCTCAATAGACAATTACCGCGCCCCGTTCCGCGGCGCGCGCCATAGGCGGACCGTGCCGTCGTTAAAACCGGTCGCCAGCGCCTCGCCGCTTGGTGAGAAGACCATCGATTGCGGGGGGCCGCTTTTCGACGTCAGGCGGAGCTTCAGCTCGGTCGTCGACGTGTCCCACAGCTTGATCGTGGATTGCTCGTTGACCCCCTGGATCTGCTGGCCGAAGGCCGCCGCCAAACTTTTTCCGTCAGGCGAATAGGCGACCGCCCAGGCGGGGCCGTCTTGGCCGACCACTTGCCGCGGAGGCAATTCCTCGCGCAAGTCAGCCAGCCAGACCGAGCCGTCGTGCGAGCCAACCGCCAACTCGTCGCTGTCGGGCGAGAAGGCCAGGCACATGACGTTGAAGACGGTGTGCGTTGAAATCGTTCTGCGTAGCTCGCCTGTTGCGACGTCCCAAACGAGCGCCTGACGGTCGAATCCCCCCGTGGCCAACGTCCGGCCGTCCGGACTGAAGGCCAGGCAGCGCACGAGTCGCCGATTGCCGGGCAATTCGTGTTGAACCTGGCGGTTCTCGACGTTCCAAATTCGCAAGTCGGTCGTTTCGCCCGGCCAAAGCGCCTGCGGGACTCCTCCACCCGCGGCCAACCGACCGCCGTCGGGCGAAAAGGCGACGCAGGCGATTGGTTCGCGCTGCCGGGGAAGCGCGGCCATTGCGCGCCGCTCGGAAAGATCCCATAGTTCGACGGCTTGCTTGTCGGCCACATAGGCAAGCGTTTTTCCATCGGGCGACAGCGCGGCGACGCCGCTGGCATCATTCAGCTTGTCGAGCGATTCGATCAGACTGCCATCTTCAACGTTCCAGATCCTCAGCTCACCGTCCCGGCTGCCGGTGACCAGCCGCGATCCGTCGGGCGTAAAGGCCAAAGAGACGACTCCTTTTTGGTGAGCGGGGGTGAGCTCGTCGTAGGAGCGCGGAACTTCCTGCCAGATCCGCAGCTTGCCGTCGTAATCGCCCGACACCAACAAGCCGGCTTCCGACAGGCGCGCCAGGGCGTAGACCGGAGAGGTATGGCCGGGCCACGACTCGACGACCTGTTCCGTCTTCACGTCCCAGCAAAACAGCGAGCCGCGGTCGCTGAGCGCGGCCAGGCGCTCGCCGTCGGCCGAGAAGACCGGACTAAACACGTCTCCCGCTGGGCAGGCCAGACGATGGCGAATCTCATGCGTCGTGGTATCCCACAGGGCAAGACTTCCATGCGCGTCGCGGAATGCAATGAGATCTCCCTGCGGCGAAGGCGCCAGATAATCGCACGGGCGCAAGGTCGGCACGCGCGCTTCGCATTCGCCAGTCGCCAGGTTCCACCATTGCATTTCTCCTTTGCTCCAATTCGCCGGGCCACCGGAACCAGTCGCCAAAAACCGGCCCGAAGCGTCCCAGGCCACGCTGTAGCAAAGGGTTTTTTCGCCCGGAGCGGGGGAGGGTTGAATCTCGAACGCGCGGCGGGCCGGGCGCGCGATTCGCGCGACTCGTTGCGCGCTGGCGTCGTCCGAGATCACCACGTCCCACACTTGCGCCGTGCCGTCCAGGACCGCGGCGGCAAGCTGTGCGCCGTCGCGAGAAAACGAGATCCCTCGCACGCCATCGGGCAGTTCCATGACCGTATCGACGCACTTTCCAGAGGCGACGTCCCAGAGCCGAACCGATTTATCCTGGCTGCTCGACGCAAGCCAGCGACCGTCGCGCGAAAAATCCAAGCCCGTCACCGCCTCGGTGTGGCCGGTGAGAGTAACCCGTGGGGTGAGCGAAACACGATCCCAGAGCGTGATGCGCCCCTCCGAACCGCCAACGGCAATCAAACTTCCGTCCTGCGGAACGGCCAAGGCGCGAATCCGGTCGCCCGTCGAGATCTCTTGGCGCAGTCCGCGGTGGCAAACGTTCCACCAATAGCGCCACTCGAAGCTGCGAAGATCGACGCCGCCCGGCGCGGGCCGATGCTGGTCGAGTAGCGCCACGGCTCGCCCGTAGTCGGACGCCTCGCAAGCGTCTTGCACGTTGTTCATGTGCGCCACGTAGAGGTAGCGGTCCGCGCGCGCGTGGGCTTCCGACTCGCGACGGACCAGACGAGATTGCTGCCAGGCAAAGAAGGGGCCAATCACCGCCAGCGCGATGACGGCGACGCCAATATTGGCCACCACCGGATGACGCCGATACCAGCGCGCGACGCGTCTGGAGGCGCCGACGGGCCGCGCCGCGATCCGCTCGCGCCGCTCGAAGCGGACGAGATCCGCCGCAAAATCCGCCGCCGTCGCGTAGCGCGCCGCCGGTTGCTTCTCCAGGCACTTCAGGCAGATCGTTTCCAGATCTCGCGGGACCTGATTGTTCAACGAACGCGGACTGGGGGGCTCGTCGCGCAGCACTTTCTCGACGACCAACCGCGGGCTGCCGCGAAACGGCAACTCACCCGTCAGCATTTCGAACAGGACGACGCCCAACGAATAGACGTCGCTCCGCGCGTCGGCTTCGTGCGATCGGCCGCCAGCCTGCTCTGGCGACATGTAGGCCGGCGTTCCCACAAGCTGGCCGTCGACAGTCATCGTGACTTCTCCGGCGTCGCGCTTGGCCAGACCGAAGTCCGATAGGTGCGGCTCGCCCTGCGCGTCGAGCAAGATATTGGCCGGCTTCAGATCGCGATGCACGATCCCCACCGTGTGCGCATAGTGCAAGGCCTGGGCGACCTTCCGGCAGAGGCTGACTGCCTCGGCGACGCTCATCCGCTGGCGAAGCCGATCGGAGAGGGGCTCCCCTGCGATCAAATCACTTACCAGGTATAACGTCGCGCCGTCTCGACCGACTTCGTGCAGGCTGACGATGTGCGGATGGCGCAATTGGGCCGTGGCGCGGGCTTCGCGCAGAAAGAGCTCGACTTCCGCGGGGGTCAGCTCGCCGCGACGAGGAACCTTGATCGCCACCTGGCGGTCGAGCTGGGTATCGCGAGCGCGCCAGACGGCGCCAAATCCTCCTTCGCCGATTCGCTCCAACAGTTCGAACCGTCCGAGGCAGGCGCCCGCCGCGGCGATCGACGATTCGCTGCCGATCAGACTGAACGAACTGCCGCAGTCGCGACAGACGATCTGCGACCAGGGGGTGTCGTCGGCAACCGTCACGGCGCGCTGACAATGCGGACAGCGGACTTGCAACAAAGAGGAAGCGGTTGCGTCGCCGGACGGCCGCGATTCCGCATCATCAGACTCCGCGTCGCTGGGGTTCCGCTCGACGCGATGACGCGCGGCCGCAATCAAACGCTTTGCGCGTTCCGAATCGCTTTCGACCGGACCGCTTTCGGTGGATGACGCCATACGCTCGCCTATTTGTAGGCGAACCAACGCGCGGAACGTCCCAAGGCGTCCCGCAACGAGTGCTTCGCCCGGTGGAGCAGACCTCGCACGGCCCCCGGCGTGCGCCGCATGGCGGTGGCCGTCGACTCGATGCTCTGTTGCTCGATGTAACGATGCAGGATGACGGCCCGCTGGTCGCTTGGCAGACCGGCCAATCCGACTTGGACGGCGCGAATCGCCTCGCCCCGCGCGGCGCATTGGCTGGGTGAGCCTCCGTGGTCGGAAAGAAGCGCCACCAGATCGGCAAGCGAGCTGTCGGCGGCGTTCGCCGGGCCAGCGACATGGCGACGATCGCCCCCTCGTTTCTTTCGTCTCAGTCTGCGCACAGTATCGAGCAAGCGATGTTCGACGACTGTGTTGAGCCAGGCTGCAAAGGCCCCGTCGCCAGCGGCTTGAAATTTTCCGATGCCGCGAAACACGTCGACGAACGCTTCTTGCAGCACGTCTTCGGCGTCGACGAGTCCCGCCGCCTCGACGCCGAGACGATTTCTCACGCGCTGTTCGAGACGCGAGTAGTGCGCCAGCAGAAGTCGCTCAAGCGCGCCGCGATCGCCAGCAACGGCTGCGGTCACTAGAGCTTCTTCGGCGGCAACCTCGTGACTCATCGATACCCCACTTCGCTGAATGCGTCGAGCAACCGCGACCAGACTGCGTCTGAGTGCGATTTTAAGTCCCCACGTGGGGGTTTACAACAAAACCGCCGATGATGTCCGACTTTTCGGAGAATATCTGGGATTATCGCGCGCGCTTCGAGCGCGCTTGACGCTTTTCTAAGCGAGCCCAGGGCTGCTGGCCACGGCTGCCTGGGTTTCTGTTCCTGTCCCTGTTCGAAATGCACAACCAGTAGGAGAACGCCTGATCAGGCGTTAATCAGTCCACTCGTTTGCACGGTTACATTTTTTGCTTTGAACACACTTTCTGCTTCTGGAGAAAAGCTCATGATCACGATTCGAACGACGATCTTCCGCTCGGCTGCGGCCGCGAAGAAACGCTGCCCAATTCGACCCCTCGGCTCGCTGGCGCTGGCGGTCCTTTGCGGTTGGACGAGCACCGCCCTGGCGGCGCCCTACGCCTTTATGTCAGTTAGTGGCACCAATGTTCCCGGCAATGGAACCAACGTCAGCACGTTCACCAGCGGCCTTGGGAACGGCTTCATTACGGTGGACCATAACTCCACAACTCCCAATTCTCTGGGGAACTGGGGAGCTCAAGACAACCTCAATTCCGCGATCATCCCGTCGATGTTTGCCACACTCTTCCCCGGCAGCGGCAACGTGCAAGGCCACCTCGCCCAGTCGATGTATGGCGATCCCAATCCTCCCGCGGGCTCTCCGGCCCCGATACCCAATGTTACGACCGTCACGTTTCATCTGAACACCTACAGCGGGAATTTGTCTACGCTCGCCTTTGGAATCTGGAACACGACCACGGAAGTCGGCGCGCCCGTCTACAACGTTCAATTCAAAGACGCGTCCAACGTGATCGTTTCGCCCTCCACGGTCAATATCCTCGGCAACGACGACAACACGGGCTCCGCCGGCGTCCTCGGCTTGCATCAGATGCTATTCACTCCGTCGTCGGGCGATATCACGTTCTCTAGCGCCATCCTCAATGCCAACGGCATCCACACCGATGCCCTATTTTTTGACAGGATTCCGGTTGGAACCCAGGAAATCATCGTGACCGCCACACTACCTGCGCTGAACAATCTTGGCGACGGCGTCGGCTATTATTTCGCCGAGCCGGTCCCCGAGCCAGCGAGCTTCGTCCTGGCCGCCGTCGGGCTGGTTTCGCTCGGCGTTATGCGCCGTTGGCGACGACGGTAGCGCTTTGAGATCTTCCGAACCTTCGAGCGCAAGCTGCTCGCGCTGGGCGCCGTGTTCCTCGTTGTATCCATGTGCGAAGGGGGGGGTGTTCTACTTCTTGAGAAAGTAGAACACTCCCTTTTTGTTTCCCACGCCGTCGGCGGTCCTGCTTCTGAAGAGAAGCGGGGAACGGACTCGAATAGCCGGCATTGTTCTGCGCGCGGACATCCCTCGTCCTCTTCCACGGCTTCAACCCACGCCATCCGCACAATCGGCGCCGCCCCTCCACGTCCGCAAACTTTGACTGATTGATTTCTTTTGGGCCGCCGGCGCTAGCTGCGCGCCGTGCGAGCTCCGACCGGCGCGATCGATCCGTTTGCGCCAGCGCGCCGGCGCCGTTTGCAACGGTCGGGCGGGACCCTGTTTGCTGGGCAGGGTCTACCGGCCAACGTCAGACGTCTCAGCATTGCTGCGTCAACGTCCGACTATTGCATACTGGAGCTAGTACGAAGACCCCTTTCCGCAATCGGCCAAAGCGACCATGCCACCGTTTCGCCAGCAACCCGAACCAAAGGTCCGCGCCACGCTTTACCTGTCGGCGGACGTGTTGGAGCAGGCGCGCGACGCCGCAGTCCATCTGGCTGGCTATCCCGCGCGCCTGACTTTGACCAAGCTCGCCGAGAACGCGCTGCGGGCCGAATTGAAGCGATTGAAAGATCTATACAACGCGGGCGAGGATTTCCCTCGCCGCGACGAAGACCTCCGAGGCGGGCGTCCGATCGCCGCATAGAAGTCTTATGACTGAATCTTGTTCGCAGTCCGCCCGACCGACCATGACCGCTGACCGGGAGCAAACCTCCTCGTCGACTGA
>DASXPZ010000948.1:0-5875 GCA_036493275.1 Pirellulales bacterium | reverse complement strand
TGCTAGCGATCCCGGTTTTGTTTCTCCCAGTTCGACCTGTTCGACGCGCCTTCGGTAGAGCAGATCGAAGTTGAACTGCGCCTGGTGCACGGCGAGTTGAGCCAGCAGGTGATTGATCTGCGTCAGCGCCGAGCGGCGCGGCAGATCGACCGGAAGCGCCACGAACTCCTGCCCGCGCAGAATATCTTGCACAAAGGCGGAAAGCACGCCGCGGGGGCCTGCTTCGATAAAAATGCGCACGCCGTCAGCGTGCATGTTCTGAATCATCCGGCGAAACTCCACCGGAGAAGTCCAGTGTGACATCGCTCCTTGGCGAATCGCCTCAGCGTCATTCGGGAATGGGCGCCCGGTCGTGCAAGAATAAATCCTCGTTTGCGGGCTGAGGAAATCGACCGTGTCGAACATCTCGGTCAAAGGGCCCATGAACGGCGCGAACAGCGGTGTGTGATACGGTCTGGAAAAAGGGAGCCGCTCGCAGACCACGCGGTCGCGCTTCAGCGCCGCTTCCAACTTTTCGACCGGCGCCGATAAGCCGACGACCACCGACTGATGCGGACAGTTGTCCATCGCCACGAAGATATTTTGATCGGGGCCCGTGGCAATCGCGCCCGCGATCCCGCCGATCGCTTTCTCCAGCGTCTCGCGCGAGGCGCTGGTGGCCAGCAGCGTCGCCTCGGCTGGTTGCGAGTGGTCCTCGGCGTCTCCCAGTGCGCGCATGCCTTCGATAATGGATTGATTGTGGGTCGAGACGTCGATGGAACCGGCCGCCACTAGCGCGGCCAATTCGCCTGCGCTATGCCCAGCAACCGCCGCCACGTTCAACTGCAGTTCTTGCAGGAAGGAAAGGACTGCCCAGTCGGCCGCTAGCACGGCAAACAGGGCGTTATCCAACTGACGCAATCGGCGTTCGAGGTGTGACTTGCGATTCTCGCTAAAGCTGGCGGGCGGAGCGAAAAACCGGCTGACCGAGTCATGATCTTCGCCGTCCGGTCCGACGTAACCATCGAACAAGGCAAGTCGCTCGCTGACCTCGGGATAGTGCGCCGGCAGATCATCGAGCATGCCCAGGTATTGCGTCCCTTCGCCGGGAAAGAGGAGCGCGACGTCGCCGCGCTTGGACAACGGCTCGGTTTCGAAATAGGCGCCGGAGGGATCTCGCAGGCGTTTCGTGTTCGGATCGGCCAGCGACTCCTTGGCCAATGCCAGCCGCCGCGCAAGATCCGAAAGGTCGGTCGCGACAATCGCCAGGCGGGCCCCTTCGGGCAGCAGCGCCTTATTGAGCGTGAAGGCCACGTCGACCAATCGCAAATTGGGCTGTCGCGAGATCTGCAACAGCAGCGCGTCGATCGAACAAATTAGATCCGCGCGATCTTCGCCTCGCACGACGACCACTTCGCTCGGCCAGGCAAGGTCGATTCCGGCGGCGGAGGCCGCCTGGCGCGCGGCGGCGGCGCGCGCAGTCGACGCTGCGATTTCGTTTGCGATGCCCATGGGTCCTAATTGCGCGGATGCGGCCATTGACCGATCCTCCTGCGTGCTGTCTGCCTGGCGAATTGCTAGCGTGCCTCGGCCGCTTCGGTGAGCTTGGCGTGCACCAGCCGCTCTGCGCCTCCCGCCACAATGACTTCGCACGGCCCCTTGCCGCCACGGCTGATTTCGTCGAGGACGAACTGCGGACCTTCGTTGGGCTCGATGAGCTTCAATCCTCGGCGACGGAGATGCGGTTCCAACTCGGCCACCATGCCCACACCCGACCAGGGTCCCCAGGCGATCGAACAAACGCGACCGGGCCACTTGCGATCGAGCTCGACCGCCAGTTTGCTGAGAACCTCGTTGGCGGCCGCGTAGTCGGACTGCCCGCGATTGCCGTAGCGACTGGCGAGCGAGGCAAACAAGACGCAAAAGCGAAGCTTGGACGGATCGAGCCGTCGACTGAGCGTGAAAGCGCTGTCGACCTTGGTGTGAAAGACGCGATCGAACGACTCGGGAATTTTGTCGCGCAGGAGGCGATCTTCGATGACGCCGGCGCCATGAATCACGCCTTGCACGCCGCCCCGAGCGTTCAGCTCGTCGAGCAATCGGCCAAACGCCTCGGAGTCGCGAACGTCGAGCGCGTGATACTCCCAAGAGCCGCCGGCCGCGGTGATTTCGGCTAGCGTGCCGCGTACTTCGCGCTCGGCAAGCAACTTGCGATAGACTGCTTCGATGGCGGCCGGCGCGGTGGGCTCGCCTGCGACGCGGAAGCGTTCGATCAGCGCCTTCTTGATCGCGGCCGGATCGGTCAGACCGGCGACGTCTGCCGGCTCATTGGCTGCCGGGAGTGGCGACCGGCCGACCAGAATAATGTGAGGCCGCCAGCGTTTCGCCAGCGCCACGGCCACTCGCGCGGTGATCCCTCGCGCGCCGCCGGTGATCAGGACTGGCGCGCCTGCTTCGAGTTCCAGATTGTTTACATCGGCCGCAGCGAGATCGGCCTGCACAGGCTGCCACGTGACACGGCGACCGCGACTCACGCCGACTTCGGACGGGCCGTCGAGATCGGCCAACTCCGCCAGCAGCAGATCGGCCAGCTCGTCGGCCGGCAGGTCCAAGTCGAGATCCACGGCGCGAACCAGAACTTCATCCCACTCTTGGGCAATGCATTTCAAGAATCCGGCGATCCCACCGTGGGCCGCGCGATAGTGACTATTCAGCGGCCCTGCTTCGAAGCCGAGAGCCCCGCCGAGCGACGTGGCGCCCAACAAGGCGGCGTTCCCCTCCTCCGCGGCGCGGCACAAGTCTTCTTCCAACGCGCGGGCCAGCAGGTAAAGCGACTTCACGTCGCGCTCGGCGCGGCGCTCCGCCGGTTCGTCGGCGATAAGCTCGGCCAGCGGCGCGAGATGAACCAGCGCGCCGATCGCTCCGGCTTTGCTCCGCAGCAACGCGACGAGCTCGGTCACTTGTTGCGGATCCGTGAAATTGGCTTCAAAAAGGTCCTCGCGCGTTTGGCGAACCCCTTCGGCGCCCCAACGAAGACACGCGACCTTTTGGCCGAAGTCCGCCAGGCGCTGGGCAAGCTGATTGGCGACTCCGCGGCCATCATCTGTGATGACAATTAAGCCGGCTGGAATCGACATTTGCGTCGAGGAAGCGAGCGGAACGTCGATCAGTTCGATCACGCCCCGCTGCACCTTCAATTCGCTCGCGTCGTCGCCATTGGCGTCGCCATTGCTCGACGAGGAGTGGCCATTGGTCGTTGCTTTGTTCCCAGGAGTTTTTTGCGCTGAGCCCAGCGAGGCGACGTGATGCCCCGCGCCATTGCTGCCTGCATCTTTGGCGGTCGACCCGTTGCTGGCTGCTCCATGAGTCAGAACACTATTGCTTCCGCCCGCCGGAGCGGCAGCGTGGTCTGACCGGGTGACCTCGTCCAAATAGTCCAGAATTCCGCGGAGCGTGCGCAGGATGGTCAGTTTTTCGATCTCGATGCGGCCGCCGAGATCACTCTCTTTGCCTCCGAGCGATTCGGCCAGCGTGCCGAGAATTTCGACACGCTTAATCGAGTCGACCCCCAAGTCGGCTTCGAGATCGAGATCCAGGTCGAGCATTTCCAATGGATAACCAGTCCGCTTGCAAACCAATTCGAGCAGGCGTTTGGTCATTTCTTCTCGCGTGACGATCAGCGCCGTTTCGGCGGCTGGCGCGACCGCAACGACGCCATATTGCGCGTGCAGCGCGTTACCGTTCGACTCGATCGTCGCAACGGGCGCGGTCGTTAGTTGATTCCCCGAACCCGGTTGCGGTTGCGCCGCCGCGGTATGAGCCACTGGTTGGGGCTGCGTCGCGACCGATTCCTGCGCCGTGGAGGCGTTCGCAGCTTGCGGGATGATCGCCGAGCGAGCTTGCGTTGGCAGCGACGTCAAAGGCTCATTCAGCGGCGCGTGCCCTCCGGAGAGCGGAGCGCCGCTGATCGTTTGAAAATAATCACGCAGCACCGCCTGTTGCGAATCGAGGAAACGCGCCATCAGGTCTTGGTAACGGCACATGACAAACGTGGCTTCGTCGACGACGCCATCGGCCGACGCCATGAGCGGGGCAAGCGGATTCGAATGCTGATTCGAATGATGATCGCCGTTGTTGCCAGAAGAATACATCGGTGAGGACACCTCGTGGGTCAGCGTTTCAAATCCGTTCGAAGTGGCGGGGAAAAGCGGCGCAGAGACGCCTGCTTCCATCGCGCCCGTCGCAACGGCGCTCGACCCAACGCCGTTGGATCCAGCAGTTTTCGTTGGTGGTAAAGCGAGAGACGCGGCTTCCGCCAATTGCAGGCGCGAGGTCGGTCTTGGGTTGGGAGCGGCGGCGTCCCAACGCTCCAGGTTGAGATCCTGGCCAAGCAACATCGGCTCGGGAGCGTGCAGCGGCCGAGCGCGAATGCCGTTGACCAACCAGGTGTTCGCAGATCGTGGCGCTTCGAGCGATTGTTTCTCCAAATCGGCCAGATCGAACGACACCATCACGCGCTGGTCAAACCAAAGCCTGGCGTCTAGCCCCACGCCGTGAATCAACATCTGCGCCAGCGTGTGGGCCAACTGCGCCAGTCCGGGGCGACCTTTCAGGTCGGTCGCCAAAGCGACGTGATGGCGCTCTCCCAGGATCTGCTTGACCAAACCGGTCAATACGCCCTGCGGACCGACTTCCACGAAGACGCGGGCGCCCGCGGCGTGCAGCGCTTCGATTTCTTCGGCGAAGCGAACCGGCGAGGCGACGTGCTGAACAAGTTGTTCGACGATCTGTCGCGGATCGGTCGAATGAGGCGCGGCGGTAAGGTTGGAATAGACCGGAGTCGTGGGCGCGTTCCAGTCGAACGTTCGCAACTCTTTAGCCAGGCGAACGCTAGCGGCCGCGACGTGCGGCGAATGAAATGCTCCAGAGACCGGCAACAGCCGCCCAGTCAGACCAGCAGCCTTCAACTGCTCGATCGCCTTTTCGAGAATGGCTTTTTCGCCCGAAATCACGGTCTGCGTTGGCGAATTCAGATTGGCCAGCGTGACGCCATCGAGCGAGGCGAGCGCTTCTTGCACTTGCTTTTCGCCGGCCGATACCGCGGCCATGGCGCCCGCGCTCTGTTTGCCAGCTTCGGCCATTAGGACGCCGCGCCGCTCGGCGATCCGCGTCAAATCTTGCGGCGAGAGGCAACCTGCGGCCGCCAGCGCTACGTATTCACCTGAGCTGTGCCCGGCGAAGAATTGCGGCTGAGCCCCCATCTTTTGCAACAGACCGAACATCGCCAGACTGGTGGCGGCGAGCGCGGGCTGCGCGATGTTCGTTTGGGCCAACTCGTCCGCCCGCAGTCGCTCGGCCGCTTCATCGAATGTCGAGGGAGGATAGATATAGCGTCCCAACGGACGAGGGAGCCGATCGGCAAGCGCCGTGTCGGCCGCGTCGAGCGCCTCGCGCACCACGGGAAAGGCTATCGCGACGTCGGCCAGCATATTCGGGTATTGCGAGCCCTGTCCGGGGAACAGGAACGCCAGGCCGCCGGCGTTTTGCGAGGGCTGGGCGGCAAAGTAGACGCCCCGCGGATCAATCTTGAATTCGTCCGTTCCGCGCAGTGTTTGCATGGCCAGCGGCAACTTTTCGCGCAACTCTTCCACCGTAGCGACCACCATCGCCAAAATCGGATGCGCGGCGTCCGTCGAATTTCCGCGCGCGATCGAAGCGGCCAGGTCGACCAACCGAGGCTGTCCGCCGCGAGCCAGTCCTTGCTGCACCTGCTGCATCACATTCAATATCTTCTCGCGAGTCGGCTGTCGGCAGACAACCAGTTCCGCGTCCCATTCGCGCAGGGCCGGAGCAGTTGGATTGAGATAATCGCCAGTGTATTCTTCCAAAACGACGT
>DASXPZ010000947.1:0-4766 GCA_036493275.1 Pirellulales bacterium | reverse complement strand
GCGCCGATTTGATTGCTGGGAATGATGGGCTGTATGTTCGCAATTTCGGACTCCGTGACCACCCGATTGCCCTGGGTACTCTGTAGTTCTAGGGTTTGGCCATCGTACGAAAGTAGTCCGCTTTCTTCGGCTGCATAGCTTGATGTTGTGCGCCGAATAACGACAAGCGTACGGCCGTCCACATGAATTGGGTTCATCACGCTATGATACCCGGCCAGTGGGGCGGGTGAAAAACAAGGGAGGTCAGTTTGAAATCAGCTTTCAGGAAATCGCTTGTCGCATCTCGTCAGCGATCCGCCTGCCATCATTTCCGCCAAGCAGCCCATCGATTTCGGCGACGCGCGACAAAGAGGCCTCCAGGTTAAAGCTTCTCCCCTCCACAACCGCAAACGCATCGTTGTGCAGGGCATAGGCTAATCGCCAAGCGAGACGAAGCTCATATGGCGAGTCATTTCCTGCAACGCAGCCCACCAGGCTGCGTATCTCGTTTATAGCCATTGCGAATAGCTTTGCTTCTGCTGCACTCATCTGAAACCTCGGATTCTTCCGCTTTCGGCGCCGAGTGCGCCGAGTCCGCGGCGCGCAATCAAGAAATGCCCTAACCAAATGCTAACTTGCGCAAAACGCCACGTCCAATTCAGCTCGACTTGTCGGCCAAACGGCGCTGCCACTCACTGAGTAGCGCCAACGCGTCGACCGGACGAAGTTGATCGATTTCGACCTTGCGGATTTCGTCGAGCAGCGGGTGCTCAGCGGCGGCGAAGAGCGTTAGCTGCAGGTCGCCTGTTCGTTTGCCGCGGCGATGGGCCATTTTCGGGCCCCCGCGTTCGTCGAGATGCTCTTCCTCTAGTTGCGAGAGAACCTGTTGGGCACGCTGCACCACTTCGCGCGGTACGCCCGCCAGTCGAGCGACGTGGATGCCGTAGCTTTTGTCGGCGGGCCCCTCGACGATTTTGTGGAGAAAGACGACTTCATCCTGCCATTCACGCACCGCCACGTTCAGATTGCGCAACTGCGCGAGCGACTTGGCCAGGTCGGTCAGTTCGTGGTAGTGCGTGGCGAATAAAGTGCGGCAGCCGATCTGGTCGTGCAGGTTTTCGACCACGGCCCAGGCGAGCGACACGCCGTCGTACGTGCTGGTGCCGCGGCCAATCTCGTCGAGGATCACCAGGCTGCGCGCCGTGGCCGTGTTCAAGATCCGCGCCGTCTCGGTCATCTCAACCATGAACGTGCTGCGGCCGCGGCCGAGGTCGTCGCTGGCCCCGACGCGGGCGAAAATTCGATCGGTGATACCCACCGTCGCTTCGCTCGCCGGGACGTAGCTGCCGATCTGCGCCATCAGAGCAATGAGCGCCGTCTGGCGAATGAAAGTGCTCTTGCCCGCCATGTTCGGGCCGGTGACCAGCAAAACCAGTCCTTCTTCGGGGCTCATGGTCACGTCGTTCGGCACAAAGGCGCTGGCGTCTTCGCGGGCGTCGAGAACCGGGTGCCGCCCGGCGACAATTTTCAGCACCGGCTCTTCGACCAGTTTGGGCTTGCAGTAGCCGCGGCGCCGCGCCAGATCGGCCAGTGACGCCAGGCAATCGATCTGGGCCAGCACGTCGGCCGTGGCGCGCAGGCGGCGCGCTTCGGTGGTGGTCGCGTCGCGAAGTCGGACGAACATCTCGTATTCGAGCTGTTTCGCCTTATCGTCGGCGGTGAGGACCTTCTCTTCGTATTCCTTGAGCTGCGGCGTGACGTAACGCTCGGCGTTTTTCACCGTCTGGCGACGATGATACTCGGCTGGCACCTTGTCGCGATGCGGATTGGTGACTTCGATGTAATAGCCGAAGACGTTGTTGAAACCGACCTTGAGTGTCGAGATGCCGGTCCGCTGCGCCTCGTCCGCCTGATATTGGGCGATCCACTGCTTACCGCCGGTCGCCAGCTCGCGCAGCGCGTCGAGCTCCACGCAGTAACCGGCGCGGATGAAGCCGCCGTCACGGCTGTTCAGGGGGCATTCTTCGTCCAGGGCCGCATCGAGCTTCGCGCGCAACTCCGGGCAAAGATCGAGCGCCTCTTCCAGCCGGCATAGGAGCGCGCTATTGCGCGCGGTCAACCGCGCCTTGATCGCCGGCAAGCCACGGAGCGTGCGGGCCAGAAAACTGAGATCGCGCGGACTGGCCCTGCCGGTTGTCACCCGCGCCAGCAGTCGCTCCACGTCGTAGAGTCCTTTGAGCGCGTCGCGCAGCGCCTGGCAAAGCGCGGCGTCGGCCAGGAGTTCGGTCACCGCGTCGAGCCGGTCGTTGATCGAGGGCGAATCGCACAAAGGATTGGCGACCCAATCGCTCATCAGCCGGCTACCCATCGCCGAGATCGTGCGATCGAGCACGCCCAGCAGCGAACCGGCCCGCGATCCGTCGCGCAGCGTGCGTGATATTTCCAGGCTGCGGCGGGTCGCTTCGTCGATTTCGAGCGAGTCGCCGCTGCGGTAGGGGAGGAGCCGATCGACATGCTCGATCGACGACTTTTGCGTCTCGATCAGATATTCGAGAATGGCGCCGGCGGCGCGGATGGCGCCGGTTTCGTTTTCGTTGAAGCCAAAGCCATCGAGCTCGGCGGTGGCGAAGTGTTTGGTCAATGTTTCGCGCGCGGCGTGATGGGCAAAGGCCCAACTCGGGCGCCGCGTGATCGCCACGCCTTCAGCCAGCACGCCCGCGGGCAGCTCGACCTCTTCGGCCAGTAGGCACTCGACCGGCGCGATGCGGGCTAGTTCGTCCGCCAATCGCGCCGGCGTGAATTGGGCCGCAAGAAAGCGGCCGGTCGAGAGTTCGACCCACGCCACGCCGACTGTCTCGCCCGGCGCGATGGCGGCGAGGTAATTGTTTTCGCGCGGATCGAGGAGCGCGTCGTCTGTCACCGTGCCGCGCGAGACGATTCGAGTCAGTTCGCGCTTGACCAAACCCTTGGCCTGCTTTGGGTCTTCCACCTGGTCGCAAATGGCGACGCGCAGTCCGGCGGCGATCAGTTTGCCGAGATAACTTTCGAGTTGATGATAAGGAAAGCCGGCCATCGGGACCGGGTTTTCCCCTTTGTCGCGGCTGGTGAGGGCTAGCCCGAGCACACGCGCGGCGGTCTTCGCGTCGTCGTGAAAGACTTCGTAGAAGTCCCCCATGCGGAACAGCAGCAGTGCATCGGGACAGGCCGTCTTGGCCTCCTGATATTGCCGCATCATGGGGCTGACAGTCATCGCCGCGTCCGTTTCAGCATGCCAAGTGGAAGAGTGACCGGCGCCGAGCAAGTCCGTGGGAGCGGCCGTTCAGCGAGTCGACGCATGCTAGCAAAACAGGGCGCCGGCTCAAGTGGGCCGGTCGATCGCGCGACCGTGTGCGGCAACGATCAGGGTTAAGAATTGGGAAGCGCGAGGCGGGCGATTCGCGCAGCCAGGCCGCAACCGCTCGACTGTTGGAATCGATCAGGTGGCGTCGACCATTTCAGTCGCGACCGGCTTCACGAAATGAGGCGCCGGAATCAACGAACCCCGTTGCGCAGCGTGCGCTCCGTCCAATCGGCGTGTGAAGACCGCCTGCCAACGCGCTGCTAGCGCGCGTTCGACGTCGTGAATGATTTTCGCGTGCGTTGGGCCGATGGTCGCGATTCGTCGCTCGACGTCCTCTCGCAACGGCGCCGGCAGCGCGGCCACCGCCGCGGCTGATTGAGGCGCGGGGAGTCGCGATAAAACCAGCGCCACCGTCTGCGGCCGTTCTTCCCGTAGCAGGGCGTAGATGGCCGGGCCATCGGCGCCGGCCAAAAACTCGAAAGGCGCCGGATGGAGCTGGCGGCGGATGTTATCGACTGCGCCGGCCGCCGCGGACCCGAGGGCCCGGTGGAGCAATGCTCCGGCCAATTCCAGCCCTCCTTGAATGCCGCTGGCGCCTGATTCGGAAAATTGCCGAATCGCGGCGTGCTGTTCTTCGAGCCCGACCACGCCCAGACGGGCGATTTCGAGCGAGACCGCTTCAACCTGGTCCGGGGCAAGTCGCGACAATAGCGCCGCCGCCTGCTCGTTAGGCAGGCTAGCCAGCAAGACAGCGGCTCGACGAACGTCGGAAGCTGCCACGGATCTCGACCTCGTATTACGCCGATTGAGCAGAGCGCGCGAAGGAAGAAGAAAGTGCGCAGTGCGGCCCTAGTATCGGCGCCGGCGGAGGCGAAGCGTGAGCCTATTTGCCGCGAACGCCGCTTGGGACGCGAATTTGCACTCAGCGTTGAAGCTCGGCCTAAAGCGGCCGAACTACTTGGCGGTCAACTCGCGGATCTTGATGTTGCGATAATCGAGCCGCGAACCGTGGTTTTGCAGGCCGATGTAGCCTTTCGATCGAGCCAGTCCTGGATGGGTTGGCAGCTTGTCCTTGTGGGCGGACAGGTCTGCGTCGACGACTTGCGTGCCGTTGAGCGTGACTTTGACCTTGTTCCCCTGGCAAGTGATCTGCATCTTTTGCCACTCGCCCGCCTTTTTGGTGACGCGCGGTTTAGCCGCCACTACGTCATAAAGACTGCCGCAATACTGGTAATCGTTCAAATTGGCGTACTCTTTGTCGAAGTCGTCGAGAACCTGGATCTCCATGCCGGCGAAGGCGGGATTCCCTTCGTGCGGGGCTCGCAGAAAGACGCCACTATTGCCCGCTTTGGGCGATTTGAATTCCAACTCCAGTTCGAAGTCTCCGTATTCCTTGTCTGTCGAGAGCCAGCCGCTCCCCTTGCCGGTGCAGAAGAGCAAGCCATCT
>DASXPZ010000946.1:0-6777 GCA_036493275.1 Pirellulales bacterium | reverse complement strand
AGTTTAACGCGCTGGCGCCAGCGGACCGGTTGGTTCGCTGCGCACGGAACGATCAACAAAGGAGAAGAGTAGTGCGTCCCCTCATGCGTCGTCTGCGATCTTCGCTTCCTGCGCTACTGACCATGGCTATGTTGCTAGTGCTCGTCAGCGGCACGTTCGCCTTCGCGCAAGAAGGGGGCGAAGCCGGCGCAACTCCGGCGCCGAAAGAGAATTTTCTGGTCTGGGTCGCCAAGTGCTCCGGAGTGATCGGCCTGGTGATCCTGGGGCTCTCGATCTACTTCGTGGCGACGGTCATCCGCTTGTTCCTGGAGATCCGCCAGAAAGTGGCGGCGCCCCCTGAGCTGATCCAGGCCTGCGACGATCTGATTACCGCCCGCGATTTCCGCGAGCTCTATAAAGTCACCAAGGCCAGCGATTCGTTTCTGGGGCGGATTCTGGCGACCGGCATTGCCGAATTGTCGAACGGCCTGCCCGAGGCGCGCGACGCCATGGAGCGGGCGTCGGACGCGGCGACGGTCGAAATGGAAAAGATGATCAGCATGCTGGCCGTGCTCGGCACGCTGGGGCCGATGATCGGTCTGCTGGGAACGCTCAAGGGGATGATCGCCAGCTTCAGCGTGATTGCGATGAGCAAGGGAACGGCGATCAAATCGGACGAGGTAGCCGGCGGTATTTCCGAGGCGTTGCTACTGACGTTCGAAGGGGTGCTGTTGTCGGTCCCGGCGATTTACTTCTTCGCCTTGTTCCGCAACCGGATTGCCTCGATCTCATCGTCCACGACGCTCACAGCGGACCAGATGTTGCGACGGATTTACCACGCGGCGCAGGCCAAGCCTGGGGCGAGCTCCGCGGCGGCGGCTCCCGCGCAGAAATAAGCCTCGACCTCGCGGGTTCGGGTTTACGCGATTGCGAGCCGCGCGGCCGAAACGGGCCTTACGTCGGAGAAATGATCTCAAATGTCTGGCGGAAACGCGGAAAGTGGCGCGCCCAATCTGACGCCGATCCTGGACATGGTGTTCCAGTTGATCACGTTTTTCATGCTGGTCATGAACGTCAAGGCGGCGTCGCTCGATCTGGCGATCAAGCTCCCCGTGCTCGGTTCGGCCATCCCGACCGAAGCCCAGGAACTGGAAACGCTGGTCCTGAACATTTCGAAAGATGGCAAGGTGAAGGCCTACGGCAGCGAGCAGAGCCCCGCGGATCTGGCTCGCCGTGAGGCCGATCTGGCCCGCCGCAAGGCGCAGGTCGCCGGCAAGCCGCTGGAGCCGACTGACGAGATCCCGATTACCGTCGTGATCCGCGCAGACCGGGAAACACCCTTCCATGCGATCAACGCGATCATCACCGACTGCCAGCAGAACGGTTTCCGCCGTTTTCAATATCGCGCGATGAGCAAAGTCTCCACGTCGCCTGGGGAGGCCTGAGATGCCGCGCCGTAAGAAAAAGAAACATCGCCAGCAGGGGGACGTCGAGTTGAACCTGGCCGCCATGCTCGACATGGCGTTCCAGTTGCTGGCGTTTTTCGTCCTCACGTTTCAGCCGGCGCCGATCGAAGGTTACATCACGTTGCGGATGCCGCCGCCGCAGCCGACGACCAAGCAAGGCGCGAGCTCCTCGGCAAACAGCTCGGTCGACGTCGGGGCGGCCCTCGACTCCTTGATGGTGACCGTAACGGCCGGCGCGGACGGGGATATCGGCTCGATCCGAATCGAAGAATCCGCGCCCGTCCCCAATCTGACCGATTTCGAAAAAACCATGACCGGCATGCTGAGCGTGCCTGGCGCTACGGTCGAACAAGTCGTGCTGCAAGTGGGCGGGACGCTGAAATACGAGAACCTGGTCCGACTGCTCGACGTCTGCTCGCACATCAAGCTCGCAGACGGCAAAACGCTCGACAAGCTCAGCATCGTCGAGCTCCCGAATTCCGCTCCTTAGAATAGACGTTGCGCGCTTCGCTCCTGGGGCAGGGTGAACGTGCAATAGAGAGGCCCGCCATGCCACGCGATCGTCGCGCACGCGCCGCACGTCCCGCCATGCTTCCCGGTGGCATGACGCTGCGCGTCGGCAGCCTGATCTTGATGTTGATCATCATGGGGATGACGATCAGCCGGTTCCGCCCGCGCGGCGTGATTCGCGCTGTGGGCCCGGTGGAACCGGCGCCGCAGGCAGAGTCGCTGCCGCAGCCGGTAATCGCCGTGCAGCCCGCCGCTCCGGGCGCTCCCGCCGCCAAAATGGCGAAAGAGCGTGTTCTTATCGAGCGCGATCCTGAAGAGCTGGCCCTGTTCAAGCACGACGCCGAGGCGATCGCCGACCGCTCGCTGACCATTTTGCCGGTCGAGCAACGGGCCTATTGGCGATTAATTCGCTGGGTGACCGAGGAGCCGCTTTCGACGCTCGTCGCCGCGGATCCGCCCGAGGTGAATTATCAGAACTTCGTGCTGCGACCCGAAAAGCATCGCGGCGAACTGGTGCAAATGGAATTGCTAGTTCGCCGCGCGCTCAAGTACGAAGCCCCCGAGGGGAACTCGGCCGGAGTCAAGACGCTGTACGAACTGTGGGGCTGGCCAGCCAACGCGCACGGGCGGATGTATACTGTCGTCACGACGGAGCTGCCCCCCGGTTTTCCGATCGGGACCGAAGTCGAAGAGACGGCCCGCGTCTACGGTTACTTTTTCAAGCTTCAAGCCTATGAGCTGGGGAGCGCCAAACCGTACGCGGCGCCGCAAGTTTCGCCCCTGTTGGTCGGGAGGATTCAGTGGGCGCCATTTGTCAGCCCCAACGCCGAGATTGATCCGTCGTTTTACGTCGGATTGGCCGTGGGAGGGGTGATTCTGGCGGGGATGATCGGTTTCTGGGTCTGGACGGGGCGCCGCAAGCCGGCACAACTGGCGATTCTTAACGCCGCGCTGCCCGCCACGGCCAGCGAAGAGGTATACGCCGACCGGGACAACGACGAGTCGCACGAAGAGGATTCGGCTCCCGACCCCTTCCGCTGGGTCAAAGAAGAAGACGGGCACGACGCGGATTGACCGACGGCGCTCGACCGTCCGAACTCTCATTCTTGTCATTCTTGCGCGCTGGCTTCCCCGGATTTGTTTGAACTTTTCCGGAAAGCGCGCAACCTTACTTTGGGATCGGACCCTTTACGCGCGGCGAAAATGCCAGCATGCCTTATTCCATAGACCGGCTGTACGAGAAGTTGCTGGTGCTGCGCTCGCAGACCGGCGACAACGCCGCGTTTGAGGAACTGGTGGTGCGATATTCGCCCGGCTTGCGTTATTTTCTGGCAAAAATGCTGGGAAACGACCACGCGGACGACGCCTTGCAGGAAGTCTGGCTCGACGTCTTTCGCGGTCTCGGTCGGTTGGCCGAGCCGGCCGCGTTCACGACGTGGATTTATCGGATTTCCCGCGACAGGGCTTATCGACAGCTCCGTTCCCAGGGCCGATTGCAAGCGACTAGCCTGTACGAGGCTCCGGTCGACGTGGCCGAAATGGAGGAGGAGCCGGAGTTTTCGCCCGAGGACGCTCAGCAGATCAACCAGGAGTTGGAACGCCTGCCGCCGGATCAGCGCGAAGTCCTCACGCTGCGTTTCATTGAAGGCATGACCTACGAGGAGATCGCGGCGGTTGTCGGCTGTCCGGTCGGGACGGTGCGGTCGCGGATCCATTACGCCAAACTAGCGCTGCGGCGCCAACTGATTGGAGTTCTAAAACATGAACGATGACGCACTGAGCAAATTGCTATTAGAGTATGGGTCTTCCCACGTTGAACCAACGGCAACTCGCCGCAGTGGCGCACAGCGAGGAACGGGGCTGATATTGCTCACGATCGCCATGATTCTCTGCTGGATCATCGGCGCCTTGGCAATCGTCCTTTTTTTCATTGTGCATTTCGACTGGCTGCGACAACTGGCGGAACGGAAGGCTCCGCCCGCGCAGAACGACGTCTTTGAATGGTTCGAAGTGCTGCTGCTGGCGCTCTCGCCGAGCATCGTGGGAGGCGTGCTGGCGATCATCCGAGCAAACGCGATTCGCTCAGCCAAACTCAGAGAAGTAAACGCGACGTTGATCGACATCCTCAGTCATTTGCGCAAAACAACGCCACCCGAGTAATCAACGCGGAGATGGAGCTATTGCGTCGGGGCGCCGCCTAATACCGGCAGCGATCGCTGTGGACTTCGTACTTGAGATACTCGGTCTTCGGCTTGCCTGCTTCGTGGCAGTGGAGGCAATACTTCTGGTCCGGCGCGTCGCGGTGCTTCTTTGAACTGTTGTTGTGGATGTCGTGGCAGCTCAGGCAAGTCATCGTTTCTTTGCCGTTCACTACCACGTCACGAATGTTGTCGAGCACGTGCCGGTCGCCCGGATTGAGCTTGGGATCGTCCGCCAGCGCCAGATCGACTTGGAAGTCTTTGAACAGGTTGTCGCCTGCCACAAAGTTATTCGGGTAGGGCAAGCCGCTCGATTTCGATTTACCGAACCGCACGTGGCACGACGCACAGATCGAGGTGACCGCGGCGGCGGAGTCTTTGCGCTTCTTGGCGAGCGGCATCAGGCGGCTGTCGTTGGCGTGCTCGGCCGGGGCGTCGCCGTGACAGGTGTAGCAATCGAGCGCGACGGCTGCAAAGGCGTGTGTCTTGGGATCAACCGCCGTGGCGTGGCAGCCGGCGCATTCCTTGGCGAAGATGGCGACGTCCCAGTGGGGATTCTCGGTGTGGTCGAGCTTCGCTCGCTTTGTGCGGCCGTAGCTGGCGTCGACGCTCAACAGCTCGAGCTTGCCGTAATCCTTCGAGCGCCGCAGAAAACGGGCCGCGCGCGTGTCACCCATCAGCAGCGTGACTTCCGCGGCAATCGCTTTGGCGCCTTCGTTCGCGGTCAAGGCTTCCATGGCGGGCTCGGTCGCCACGGCTTCGCGGATCGTGCGGTTGTGCTTGTTGCGCGGCCACGTTTTGCCGACTTCCTCGCGATGGCAAAACAGGCACTCGCCACTCTCCATGTACTCCGGCAACTCCTGGCCGACGTGATCTTTGCCCCAGGCGGCCGAATCGAGCTGCTTGGGAGGATCCGCGGCGGCCACGCGCGCAGGCTGCGGCGCCGAGACGAGCAACCACGCGGCGGCCAGTGTGACGCCGCTGGCAACGATATAGGCCAGCGATGGCCGACGAGCCACACGCTTCAAGAAATCAACAAACGACATACTGAACCGCCGTCGCTTGAGAGGGGTATGTTGTCCACGAAAACAATCACACAATGATGCGGCGCCGGACGAGATCGCGCTTCCGGACGCGCTGTCAAAACTTCCACCGCTATGCAAAAAAAGGGCGCTGCCGCAAAATTTTCGACGGCAGCGCCCCCGATTTACTTATCGATCTTCTAGGCGTTCACGTCGTCGCGGACCCAGCCGTAGGCGGCGTTGTCGCGCGTGCCGCCAAACGCCTTGTAGCTGGCGGTCAACTTCGAGAGCTCATCCTTCGGAATGTTCTTACGGCGCTCCGTGGCGTCGATGCCGTAAATCTTGGCGGCGTTCAGCCCGAAGATGTTCGCCTTGTCTTCCTTGGTGAGCTTCTTGTAGCCGAACTTCTCGACCATCTCGTCGGTGATCTGGAAGCGCTTGAAAGCGTCGATCACCCACTGCGGCGAGCCCCACCACAGGCAGTCTGTCCCCCAGACCACGTGGTCTGACCCGTACAGCTTGCAGTTGCGGCCGATCAGGTGCTGGCACATTTCGGGACTGTAGACGACCAGCGTGCCGAAGCTGGATCCGATTTCGGGATAGACGTTGTTGATCTTTGGATTGCGCTCCTTGATCTTCATCAACACGTCGTGCCACGAGAAATCACCCGTCTCGGGGTTGAGCGCGGTCTTGAACTCGGGCTCGCTGGGCGAATGCTGCATGGCCGAGTGATAAATCACGAACGTCAAGTCCGGATGATCAAGCGCGGCTTTCTCGACGTCCTTCGGGTTGGCCAGGTGGCCAAGCGTTTTCGACTGGTACGAAAAGCCCTTGTGGACGCTGATTCGCTTCAGTCCCAATTCCTTCGATTTTTCATAGAAGGGATAGGTCATCTTCTCGTCGTCGAGCTGAAAGCCGTTGCCGGAGCGACCCGGATCAGTGTGGCAGTACCACTTCCAGGAGTCGATGCCGTAGGTTTTGACTTCGCGCTCCATCTGCTCGAACAGGGCGGCCTTGTCCTGCGTGTTGGTCTTCATGTCCCAATAGTGATTGGGAGCGCAGTTGCCTTGGCAGAGCGAGCGAACGCTGCCGGCCATGTCGTTGATGTCCTTCTTGCGAGCAGACATCAACCAGCTCGGCAGCACGCCGCCGCCGCGCTTCGGCCCCTCCGCCGGATTCCCCATGCGATCAACGTGATTTTCCTTGCCCGGCACGCCTGAGATGACCAGCATCGAGGTTTCGCTGTCGAAGTACATTTCCTTGACGAAGTTGGGAAAGGCGTAGGCTTCGGGCGAATCGTCGAGCTTGAAGCCCATGTTCTTGACGAATTCCTGGTTGCGGAAGCCGATCGCGATGCCGTTGGTGAAGTGCGCCTGGACGTCGATGATGAAGTATTCGCTCTTGGGATATTTCTCCTCGTAGGCGCCGATCTCCATCGTCTCGTCTTCGTCAACTTCCCAGTAGTTGCCGAAGACTTTGTTGCTGGCGAGGAAGCAAGTGGCCAGGCCCATGCTGCTGGTCATGAAAGCGCGGCGCTCCATGCCCAGCTTCTTGGCCTTTTCTTCTCCCATCGTGCTGATCAGATATTCGACCTGTTTTTGC
>DASXPZ010000945.1:0-7241 GCA_036493275.1 Pirellulales bacterium | reverse complement strand
CGAGCGCTACGCGCGGGCCAAGAACGTCATCTTCGCCTGGACGATGGGCATCACGCACCACACCCATGGCGTGCAGAATGTCGAATCGATCGTCAACCTTGCTTTGCTCCGCGGCATGGTCGGCCGCCCTCACGCGGGATTGCTGCCGATTCGCGGACATTCCAACGTGCAGGGGATCGGTTCCGTCGGCGTCGCTCCCAAGCTGAAAGACGCCGTCTTCCAGCGATTGGAAACGCATTTCAACATCAAGCTCCCCACCGCCGCCGGGCTCGACACGATGGCCTGCGTCGAAGCGGCCGCCGCCGGCCGGCTGAAATTCGGCTTTTGCCTGGGCGGAAACCTGTTCGGCTCGAACCCCGACGCCCGCTACGCCGACCGGGCGCTCGCGAATCTCGACATGCTGGTCCAGCTCAATACAACGCTCAACACGGGGCACGCTCACGGGCTGGCCCGCGAGACGATCGTATTGCCGGTGCTGGCTCGGGACGAAGAACCGCAAGCGACGACGCAAGAATCGATGTTCAACTTCGTGCGATTAAGCGACGGTGGGCCGGCCCGGCATACCGGCCCGCGCAGCGAAGTTGAGGTGATGGCCGAGTTGGGGAGCCGCGTGCTGGGGACGACGGGTCCGGTCGATTGGCAGTCGATGCGGAGCACTTCGGAAATTCGCGCACAGATCGCGCGGATGATTCCCGGCTTCGAGCAGCTCAGCACGATTGGCCAGACAAAGCAGGAATTTCAAATTCCAGGGCGGACGTTGCACACGCCGAAGTTTCCCACGCCCGATGGCAAGGCTCGCCTGAAGATTCACGAGTTGCCGGAGCTGGAAGGCGCCGAAGGGGTGTTGAGACTGGCCACTGTCCGCAGCGAAGGGCAGTTCAATACCGTAGTCTATGAAGATTACGACCTGTACCGAAATCAGGATCGTCGCGACGTGATCTTGTTGCATCCAGACGACATCGCCAAGTTCTCATTGCGGGCCGAACAGCGCGTGACGATCGTCAGCGAAACGGGACGCTTGCCGAACATCCTGGTGCGAGAGTTCGACCAGATCAAGCCGGGCAACGCACTGATGTACTACCCAGAGGCCAATGTGCTGGTCTCGCGTCGAGTCGATCCGGCGTCGAAGACTCCGGCATTCAAATCGGTGCTGATCCGGATCGAGGTCGCGGCGCCGCTCGTGCGGCAAATCGCCGCGTCCGCGGGAAATTAACAGACGGTTCGCGCGGCGTCATCGGCGTTCGTTAGAAACTGCGCCGGCCTGCGCCTCGCTTCGCGGCGTTCGGGGCGGCCAGATGGCTCCAGCGGGCGACCAGTTTCTCTAACTCGCCGTCCATCCAGCAGTCGAATTCTGCCAAGGCTTTCTCTTCCGCTTCGCTGAGCGCGACCAGGCTCGCCTCAATGGCGCTGGTCCGGAATCCGTGGTTCTTGTTGGTGTCTGGCCTTGGCATCGCTCTCTCCTTCTCCCTGAAAGTTGCTCCGTGTTGTCCTGATGAAGTGGACGGGTCGGATTTCCCCGAACGAAGCGTTTGAGACATCCCTCAGAGTTGCCTCATCACCTCCTTCTACGTTAGACAAGCGCATTCCGTTCTGGTTCGCTACACCGCGCAGATTGAAACGAGAACACTTTGCTCACGACCCAAATGCTGTGACTCGGTCTTGAGCAAAATTGGCGCCCGAAGGCCTTTCGGATTGCTTCTTAGCGTCCTCCGGAGCCGAGCCGCGAACAAGACGGCGCCTTGCGGCAACGCGTCCTTTGGCTCCGAGCGATCCTCAGGAACCGATCCCAACCCGCCGCGATTATTCGTTGACAAAGGCAAGGACCAGTAAAAACAGTTGCATTTACAACAAATGGTCCGTTCAACCGCGTTCCGGACCGACGAGTCCGAACTCCTTTGCCCGCAAGAAATTGCCTCTTTTTCTGACCCTGACGGCTGGATTGACTGTAACGATTAGCTAAACCCTGCCGATACAGCCCAAGGCGGGCGCCCACGCGCCTGCGCCGCGCGCCGTCGGCGCGCCTGGCGGAGCGATCGATTGGAAACCACTCAGCGTCCGCCATGCCCATCAAGGCGCCGTTGAGAATGAGGGTCAGCGCATGGAGGCAGGGAAGCCTTCGCAATCCGAATCGGTGAAAACCGCCGCCGGCCGCCCGACGGAGCGGAGTAGGCGTGCGCTCAGTTCATTCCTATTACTGCTAATTTGCGCAATAACCGGCTGCACTAGCCTGCGGGAATACGTCGGCAACGGATTTAAGGTCGGCCCCAATTACAAGCGTCCCCCGGCGCCGGTGGCCTCGGAATGGATCGACGCCGACGATAAGCGCGTTCGCTCGCAAGAATCGGAAGAGATCGCCCATTGGTGGAACGTCTTTCGCGATCCGGTGCTCGATGAACTGGTGGCCGACGCCTATCGGCAGAATCTGACTCTTCGCGAAGCAGGCTTTCGCATTCTGCAAGCCCGTGCGAATTATGGCTACGCCGTTGGCACGTTCTTCCCGCAACAGCAATACATGTCGGGCGACTATCTGCGCAACGCCATCAGCACCGAGGCCGCCAATCGCCCGTTCGTTTTGCAGCGATTCTACAACCAGAACGACCTGGGCTTTACGCTGGCCTGGGAACTCGACTTCTGGGGTCGTTACCGGCGCGCCATCGAAGCCGCCGACGCCGAATTGAACGCATCGGTCGAAGATTATGACGACGTGATGGTCACGCTGCTGGGCGATATCGCCACGGCTTACGTGAACATGCGAATCTATGAAGCGCAGATCGCGTATACCCAGGCGAACGTGCAATTGCAGCAGCAAACGTTGACGATCGCCACGGCGCGTTTCAAAGGGGGCCTGGTCACCGAGCTCGACGTCGATCAGGCGCAGAGCATTCTCTCGCAAACTGAGGCTCAGATTCCCCAATTGGAAATCAGCCTGCGGCTGGCGACCAACAATTTGTGCGTCCTGTTGGGCCTGCCGACGGAAGACCTGCGCAAGCGGATGCGGGCGATGCCGATTCCGACGACGCCGGTCGAGGTGGCCGTGGGCATTCCGGCCGACTTGCTTCGACGGCGCCCCGACGTGCGGCGGGCGGAGCGCCATGCAGCAGCCCAGGCGGCGCGGATCGGCATTGCCGAGTCGGACTTCTATCCTCACATTTCGATCAATGGCACGATCACCGGGCAGGCGGCCAACTTCAACGACTTGTTGAATTCGAAAGCGCTGCAGGGAGGCGTCGGCCCTGGCTTCCAGTGGAATCTGCTTAATTATGGACGCATCCTCAACAACGTCCGCGCTCAGGACGCCCTGTTCCAGCAACTCGTGGTTCATTATCAGCAAACCGTGCTCACGGCGGATCAAGAAGCGGAGAATGGCCTGGTCATGTTCTTGCGATCGCAGGAGCAAGCCCGGTACATGGCGGAGAGTGTCGCCGCGGCGCAACGAGCCGTGGTGATTGCGGTCGCTCAATACAAAGGCGGACTGGTCGATTTCAATCGCGTCTCGCTGGTCGAGCAGAATCTGGTAACTCAGCAGAACTCGTACGCGCAGGCGTTCGGAGCGATTGCTTCCGGCCTGGTGCAAACGTATCGCGCCTTGGGAGGGGGCTGGGAAATTCGCCTCGATCCGCAGGCGGCGTTGCTTCCCGGCCTTCCGCCACCGCAGCCGAAAGCCGAAATGATTCCGCCACCCGCCGGGGAGCCAGCGATGAAACCGAATCCGCCCGCTGGAGCTGCGCCACAAGGCGCGCCCCCTGAAGGGCCGGCGCTACCGCCGGGATTGCCGCAGGCAGGGTCGGGCAATCCGCCGGGGGCTCCTCCACAGCCTAATACAGTCCGCTTCGTGCTGCCAGGGAATGCCGGGACGCCGTTTGCTCAATCAAGTGTCCCGCCGCGCCCTGTGGCGCAATTGGGACCGCCGCCGGCATACGGGCCAGAGCCTCCGGGGGCTTCGCAGCCAGTCCAGGCGGACCGAGCGGAGACTCCGGTCGATGTTCGATCGAACCAGGTGACACCGACCGCTTGGGGCGCCGCGCGCTAACTGCGTGAAGAGTCAGTTTGTGGGTTGCGCCTACCGTGACTCGTCGTCCGATGCAAAACCAAACGGGGTCTTTTGAATGCGAACGTCGTTCTGTCGCGGTTTGTGCGTCTTGGCGTTATTCGCCTTGATACTGAATGCCGCCCACGCCGCGGCGCCGCGGATCTTTAGCTGCTCGCGATGCAACAAGACGACAGCCTGCGGAATTTGTGATTGCTGGTGCAAGGACGACTATTTGCCGAAACCGGCGCCCTGTCCTCCGCCCGTTCCGCCGTGCGGCTGCGTGAACGATTACTGCGCCAAGCCATTCCCTTGTCCGCCGCCGCTGCCGCCCTGCGGCTGCGTCAACGACTATTGTCCTAAGCCGCCGGTCCCTTGTCCGCGGAATTGCGAGCCCTGGTACCGCTGTGTGCCGATGTGTCTTCCGGTTCACAAATAGCGCGACCGGATTCGCTCTTGGGCAGCATCTGAGGTAGGGCGCCAGCGCGATCGTGGGAATGGGAATGAAGTACTCAGCGAGTCGTGTTATCCGCCTTACGGCTCGCCTTTAATGTCTGGTGGAGTTCTCGGCGGTTGGATCGACGGCGGTGATAATGCTTGATGCGCCGTGGTTCCCGCGTCAGTAGCTCCCGCAGGCGCTAGGGTCGGCGGCCCGCCGAATCTTTGTATGACGTCATAGAAAACTGGTGTCAGAAAAACGCCGAAGACGGTGACGCCTAGCATGCCGCTGAAAACGGCCAGCCCCAGCGTGCGGCGCATCTCGGCGCCGGCCCCTTCGGCCACCACGAGCGGCACCACGCCGAGGATGAAGGCAAACGAAGTCATCAAGATCGGCCGCAATCGCAGCCGGCAGGCCGCCAGCGCGGCTTCGCGCCGTCCCATGCCGGCTTCTTGCTGTTGCTTGGCGAACTCAACGATCAGAATCGCGTTTTTACTCGCCAGGCCGACGAGGACCACCAGCCCAATCTGCGTGAAAATGTTCACGTCCAAGTGAGCGATCTGCACGCCGACCACCGAACAGAGCAAGCACATCGGCACGACCAAAATCACCGCCATCGGCAGCTTCCAACTTTCGTACTGCGCGGCGAGGACCAGAAACACGAACACCACGGCCAATGCAAAGACGTAGATCGCCGTATTGCCAGCTTGTAGTTGCATGTACGTCAGCTCGGTCCAGTCGTACGCCATCGACCGCGGCAGATTCTCCTTGGCAATTTTTTCCATCAGGGCGATTCCCTGGCCGGAGCTGGTCCCTGGCGTCAGATTGCCGTTGATCGCCGTGGCGGAATACATGTTGTAGCGCATTACGGCCACCGGTCCGGTCGAATCGCGGACGGTGAGCACCGTGGCCAGCGGGACCATCTGCCCCTTTTTATTCCGCACCTTCATCAACTTAATGTCTTCGATCTGGTCGCGGAAGCGCTTATCGGCCATGATGTTCACTTGCCACGACCGGCCGAACTCGTTGAAGTTGTTGACGTAGTAAGACCCCAAATAAATCTGCAACGTGTCGAACACTTCTTGCATCGAGAGTCCCACGGCCAGGCACTTCGTGCGATCGATATCGAGATAGAGCCAAGGGGTGTTGGCGCGGGTGCTGTTGAACAGTCCTTCCAGCCCCGGCGTGATGTTTCCCTGTTGGACGATCTTGTCCCCCACGTCTTCGAGCGCGTCGAGTCCCAGGTTACCGCGATCTTCGACGATCAGCTTGAAGCCGCCGGTTGTGCCGAGGCCGTCGATCGGCGGCGCGCCGAAGATGCTGACCATCGCCTCGCGCACCTGCTGGCGGCAGGCTTCTTGAATTTGGCTGGAGACGAGGTTGGCCGTGATCCCGCGCCGCTGGGAGAATTCTTTCAGCATCACGTACATCGAGCCCAAGTTCGGCGCGTTCGCCCCCAACAGAAGCGACTGCCCGGAAATTCCCACGGTGTGCGAGACGCCGTCGGTCGATTTGGCAATTCCGTCGATCCGCCGCATGACTTCCTGTGTGCGCTCGACCGACGCCGAGTCTGGCAGTTGCACGTTCACCAGCAAGTAGCCCTTGTCCTGTTCCGGCACAAAGCCTGTGGGCGCCTTCTGGAATTCGTGGTATGTCAGCCAAAGGAGGCCGCCGTAGACCGCCAGCACGATCAGGTTGACTCGCAACAGACGTCCAACGGTGGCCGTGTAGGCGTTCGTGCCGATCCCAAAGCCGGCGTTGAACAAGCGGAAAAACCAACCGAGCGTGAAATCGAGCAGACGCGTCAGCGGATCGTGCAACTCGTGCCGCGGACGCAAGATCAGCGCCGCCAGCGCCGGGCTGAGAGTGAGTGAGTTAAACGCCGAAATCACCGTTGAAACAGCGATCGTCACGGCGAACTGACGGAAGAATTCGCCCGTGATCCCGGTGATGAACGCGCACGGCACGAACACCGCGCAGAGCACCAGCGCCACGGCGATCACCGGGCTAGTGACTTCGTCCATCGCCTTGCGGGCGGCGTCGCGCGGCGAGAGCCCTTCTTCGAGCCAGCGCTCGACGTTCTCGACCACCACGATCGCGTCGTCGACCACAATCCCGATGGCCAGCACCAGCCCGAACAGCGAGAGGTTATTGAGCGAAAAACCGAGGCCGGCCATGGCGGCGAACGTGCCGACGATGGCCACCGGGACGGCGATCAGCGGAATCAGCGCGGCCCGCCAGTTTTGCAGAAAGACCAGGACCACGATCGCGACCAGCGTGATGGCGTCGCGCAAGGTCTTGAAGACTTCGTTGATCGATTCATGAATAAACGGCGTGGTGTCGTAGACGATCTCGTATTTCAGCCCGTCCGGGAAGCGTTCGGCCAGTTCATCCATCTTGGCGTACACGCCGCGGGCCGTGGCCAGGGCGTTCGAGCCGGGCAGTTGATAAATCGAAAGCGCGACCGACGGCTGACCGTCAAGCGTGCACGATTGATCGTACTGCTGCGAGCCGAGCTCGATCCGCGCCACGTCGCGCATCCGGACGATGCTGCTCGCCTGGCCGGTGGTAGGGCTGCCGTCGCCGACCTTCACGATGATGTCTGCGAACTGTTCTGGATCGACCAGCCGGCCGAGGGTATTGATGGTTAATTGAAATTGCTGCCCGGCGGGGACCGGCTGCTGGCCGATCTGCCCGGCGGCCACCTGCAAGTTCTGCTCGCTGATGGCTTGCGAGATATCGTCCGCGGTGAGATTGAGCGAGGCCAGCTTATCC
>DASXPZ010000944.1:0-2926 GCA_036493275.1 Pirellulales bacterium | reverse complement strand
GCTTGCTGAGGTGCTTACTCCGAACGCAGTGTCGCCAGCACGGGAGTGCGCAACGAGGCGCGGACGGCAGCCAGCGCGGCGAGCATCCCGACGATGAACACCGCCCCGATGATGACGGCCACGTCGCGCCACGGCACGTCGGCCCCCGTGCTCAGCAAATGGGGCAGCATCGCCAACAGCGCCGAGGCGGCCCCGGTCGCCAGCCCCCACCCGAGCAGCAGCGCGTTCTCCGAAAGAACAATTGCTGCCAGCAGCGAATCTCGAAATCCGGCGGCCCGGAGCAGGGCTAACTCCGACCGGCGTTCGAGCACGTTCCGCAGCATCACGGTTGCCAGTCCGATCGTGCCCAATAAAAGTCCCAGGCCCCCGAGCGCCTGAAACGTCGACAGGTACGTGTTCTGCACCGCCAGGAAACTAGCCAGCCGATCGACCACGCGCTCGGCGTCGAACCCGGCCAGCTTCGATTCCAAGAGATCAGCCACGGCAGTCGCCGAGGTCGGTGGGACTTCGATCAGAAAATACTGATACCCGACCCGCGACGGAAACAGCTTCTGAAACGGCGCTTCGTCCATCAGCAGCACGCCTTGAAAGATGCTGCTGTCGAGCATGCCGGCGATACGGACTTTCACCAGTTCTCCAAATTCGTTCCGAATCTGCATGATTTGCCCTGGCCCGACGTGCAGGCTGTACTGCAGCGTGTTCATGTCGCCAAACACCGGAATGGCGTCATCCGGGTCCTTTTGCCGCAGTTCTTCCCACGGGTTACGCCGGCCCGCGCCGATGAATTTGAACCCGCCGCGCTCGATCATCCCCGAGGGCACACCCAGAATCTTCGGCTGCGTTGTCTGATAGATATTGAGGCAACTGGCGTTCTCGCCCGGATTGACGCGAAAGGCGACGGCTTGCGTCATGGCAGACAAAGTCGTCGTGCTGGCCTGATCGTCGAGATCGAGTTTGCCGCGCCCCTCGGGGGTGTCCAGATCGTACAGCACGGGAATCGTCGACTCGGCAACGAGCGTGAAGCCGCCGTTTCCCGAAGATTTATCGGGCAAGTCGGAAGCCGGATTGCGGTGCCCGGCGGCGATCGCCACGATCAGGAATGTCGCCGAAGCAATCAGCCCGGTCGACAAGACGCTCCGCGAGCGATGCCGCGCCGAGTTCCGGATCCCCAGCCGTGCAGCCCCCGTGAGCCCGGACCCGCGAATCGCGGCCACCTGGTCCGAGTCGACCCAGGCGGCCAGATAGGCCAAGCCTGCCGCCAGTGTGTTCATCCCCACGAGGAAAAACACGATCGTAGGACATGAGAACCCGGCAAAAGCCTCGCGATCGGGGACGAGTTTTACGACCACCGCGAGCGTCAAGATCGCCGAAACGCCCGCGAGCCAGTGCGCGGTGCGCATCGTCTTGCGGCCGCGGCGCCCTTGCTCTCCAGCGAGATCCGCGGGTTGAGTCGCCCCGGCCAACAAGCGGCGCGGCGGCAGCTTCCATAACCGACGAACGGCGAACCAGATCGCCATCATCCCTGCGACCGCGGCCATCGCAGCCCCTGCTGTCACACTCGTCGGCAAGACGTGCAATTCCAGAAATCGCGTTCCGATTGCACCGATCCACCATGTTTTGAGACCGTAGATAATCAGCGCGGCATACGCGACGGCGGCCAGCACACCAGCTACTCCACCGGCGCCAACGACGATCGCCCCTTCCGCCAACAGGAGCGATCCGACTTGTCGGGGAGAAAACCCTGTCGCCAGAAGCAGGCCCACGTTGGTCGCACGGCGCTCGATGCCCAGCCGGAACAAGAGCCCGATCAAAATCATCGCCGACAGAATCAGGAAGAAGCTGAAGCCGATGAACAGACCGCCGAAATCGGTCGTCCCCGCAGCAGCCGCCAACCCTTGCACCTTGACGGGCTGAAATGCCAGGCCCAGTTCCTGCGGCTTGAGCTGCTCGAGCAATTTGCGGGTGATGATCTCGCGCGATTCGTCCAGCGATTTCCCGGGTACGGGTGCAAATCGGAACGAGGTGAGATCGCCATATCGGCTCTGCCACAATTGCTGTGCCGTTTTGAGACTCACGAACGCCTTGGGGGTCGCGCGGTACTTCTTCCAGTACTCGTCGTCGCGGGGAGTCACCTTTTTCATCGGAAAGGGCGCGTTCCATTCGTCGAAGCTGTTGACGTCGGTAATGCCACGGACTTCGGGGACCAAGCCCCGGTCGGCGGCGACCGTCCCTTCGAGAGCCACGATGCCGCGAACGGCGAATCGCCGCTCGACTTCAGGCAATTCTCCATGCGACCCCACCAGGTGATAGGTCAACCGTACCTGATCGCCGACTTTGGCTCCCAGGTCTTCCGCGAGCCACTCGTTAAGGATGATCTCACCGACGCCATCTCCCCGGTCGATCGTTCCTTCCCTGAGGGGGGGAGGAGAATCGGGCGCCTGATATTGGAATGGACCGAAGGGGGGTGCTGCGCCGGGCGCCAGAACGGCCGGATCGAGGCCGGCCACGATCGAATACCGGCTGTAACGGGGCCGGTCATCGGACTTTTTCTCGCGATCGTTCGCATCGACCAGGCTGATCTCGTTGGCGATGTATGCCAGCACGGGAGAGGTTGCCTGTTTCTCGCTTTGGGCGACTTCCCAGGCCGCCCCGGCGATCGATCGGTCGAGAATCATCCGATCGCTTTCGAGCGACAGATATCCGAATTTGTCGTTGGTCGCGATCCGCGAGTGTAAATCATCGAGTCGCCAATGCTTGTGCAGCAACTGATTGAAAGTTTCAGCCCGCACGTGGCCCCCATTGTCGCCCGAAACTGAGACGAAAAGCGTGTTCACACGTGCGGCATTGCGCTGCCGGTCGCGCCGGCTCACCTGCGATCCATCCAGCCCCAATCGCTCCTGGAGCATATTCAGGGATACGAATGCAT
>DASXPZ010000943.1:0-2685 GCA_036493275.1 Pirellulales bacterium | reverse complement strand
GCTCCCCGCTAGTCTACGGCACGCCCGACGGCTTGATCCCCGATTTCATCGCCCGCGGCGATCCATCCCAACCGTGAGCAAGGGCCAAGCTCCAGCGTGAGCAACGGGCGCGCTGCAAAACCTTCCGTTTTCGCCGCGCTGCCGTCATAGTTCCCGCAAAGGCTGCGCTGATTCGTGATACCGCGTTCGAGTCGGCCCACGTTCAAGCCTTAAGGGAACTTCACCATGACGCTGACGAGAGGAACCCGTGCTGCTCCGGCCGTTCTATCGGTCTTGGTTGCGGTGTTGGCAGCGCTCTGCGCTGCGCTTCGCATCGGGCCCGCATCGGCGCAGACCATCCCGCCACAGCCGCCGCCTGCCATCGCCCCTGCCCCACCGCCGCCGGCAGAGCCGGCCAATCAGTTCTCGTCGAACGAACTGATCGATGCCGGCCATCGATTCTTTGGCGGGGTGTCCCGCGGGCTTGCCATGATCGTGGAAAAGGCGGTGAGCCGCTGGGGCCAGCCCAACGGTTACATTTTGGGCGAAGAAGCAAGCGGCGCCTTTGTCGGCGGCCTGCGTTATGGCGATGGCACGCTCTACACCAAAAATGTCGGCGACGTGCGCGTATTCTGGCAAGGCCCGAGTATCGGCTTCGACGCCGGCGCGGACGGCGCACGCACGATGATGCTGGTCTATAACCTGCCGCGCACCGATGCGATCTTCGAGCGATTCGGCGGCATCAACGGCTCCGCGTATTTCATCGGTGGCTTTGGCATGACCGCGCTCGTGGCCAATAACATCACCGTCGTTCCGATCCGCTCGGGCGTCGGGCTACGGCTCGGGGCCAATCTCGGTTATCTGAAGTTCACCGACCGCCCGACCTGGAACCCGTTCTGATCGCGCTGTTGCGAAAATTGTGGCAGCGCAGCGGAAAAGGTGGCGCCGCCGTCAAACTCAGTTTAGGTTAAAATCCGTCTCAGGTGGTGAGTTCCGCGCCCGCATGGCATGGTTTACGACCAAGTTGTGAACCGTTTAGGGGCCAAGTCTGAGGGCCAAGTCCAGGGGCCAGTCTAGGGGCTAAGTTTAGCGGCCAAGTCTAGGGGCCAAGTTTTAGGGGCCAAGGCGTAGCGTCATGATCGAGTCGGTCATGTTTTTCGGGATCGGGTTCTTGGTCGCGGCCTTGCTCGGCCTATTGTTCCTTCCGCTGGTGCATAATCGGGCCGTGCGGCTGACCATGAAGCGGCTCGAAGCTTCGACGCCGTTGTCGATCGCCGAAATCCGCGCCGACAAGGATCAGCTCCGCGCCGAATTCGCCATGACCACGCGGCGGCTCGAAATGAGCGTCGACAAGTTGAAGGCGAAAACCACCAGCCAGCTTGCCGAGCTTGGCAAAAAGACCGACGCCATCAATCAGCTCAAGAAAGAGCTCGGCGAGAAAACCGCGACGATCTTTGCGCTGGAAACCCGCGACAAGACCTTGCGCGATCAGTTGCGCGCGACCGAGGAAGAATTCCAGATCAAATCCGGCTCGTTGCGCGAGGCCGAGCGCCAGCTCGCCGACAAGGAAGCCGAACTGACGAAGCTACTCGGCGAGCTCGGCGAGCGATCGCTGGTGGCCGACAGCCAGCGCGGCGAGATCGCGGCGTTGCATGCGCAGGTCGAGGTGCACAAAGTCAACGTCGCCGATTACGAAAGCGCGGTTGCAGAGACGCAGAACCGGCTCACGCGCGAGCGGGTCGATGCCGAAGCGGCGGCCGGCGAATTGGCGCAAGCGCGCGGGCGGCTCGGCGATCTGGGAACGCGCGTCCACGAGCTCGAGCGGCAGTTATTCGTGCAGCAAACCGAAGCCGAGGTTCTCAATCGGCGGGTCCAGGAGCTCGAGACCCGGCTCGGCGAGCAAGGCCGCATGCTGGCCGAACGCGACTATCAGGTCGACCGCATGCGCAGCGAGCTTGACGCGGCACGCAAGATCGAAGCCGACTTACGCAGCGAACTTTCCGCATCCGGCAGCCGTTCGAACTCCACGGTCGATCGCTTCCGCTCCGAGATCACGCAGCTCGAGGCGCAGCTTGCCGCGGCGATCGACGAGCGCAGCAAGCTGCAGCGCGAGGTCGGCACGATGAAACGCGACGCCGAGTCGACCTGGGCCGCCGAGCGGGTTGAGAACGCACTGCTGCGCGAGCGGATCAACGACGTCGCCGCCGAAGTGGCGCGCCTGACCGCGGCGCTTGAGGGCCCCGGCTCGCCGATCGAAACAATGCTGGTCGAGGCGACGAGCGACGCCCGCACCGCCGGCGCCGCTAAGAACGTCCACGAGCCCGGCGCGGCGCAGCAGAACGGCGACAGCACCGCCGACAACAAAAACACGCTGGCCGACCGCATCCGCGCGCTGCAATCGAGCGCCTCGCGCGTGGCCACGTCGACGTCGACCAATTAGCGCATGATGCCGAAAAGGCCCGCCCCGGACTTGATCCGAGGTGGATGCCGGTTTTCCGCCTGCGCGAAGCCGAGCCAGCCGCTTTCCTTGACACCCGAAAGGGTCGCACCTTAAATCCGGCCATCGGGCGCTTAGCTCAGCGGGAGAGCGTTCCCTTCACACGGGAGAGGTCGTAGGTTCAATCCCTACAGCGCCCACCAGTAAAACAAAATTTTGATTCTACGAGGTTTTTTGCTCTTAAATTTTTCCTGATGGTACAGATTGAT
>DASXPZ010000942.1:0-3432 GCA_036493275.1 Pirellulales bacterium | reverse complement strand
CTGGTCTTTTTTCTCGTCGAGCAGCGGGATCAGGTACTCGGCGCCTTCGGCCGTGACGGGACGGAATCCGAGGCCGGCGCGCTCGATTTTTTGTTCCGCAACCCAGGCTTCGTCGATTACTTCGCGATAGGCCTTGATCGCTTTGGCCTTCTCGCCCGATTGCTCCAGGCACCAGGCGTAGCCCAACTTGGCCGGGTAGTTCTTGGGATCGAGCTTGATCGTCTCTTGATAACGAAGGATTGCTTTGACGAGTTGTTCCTTGGCCTCTTTTTGCTTGGCCTTGTCTTCCGTCGGCATGTTCGTAAATGGCACGTTCTTCGGTTCGTAGCCGAACCAGGCGCCCTTCTCCTCGGCGTCTTTCCAGACTTCGACGTTATCAGTCTTGTTCGCGTAAGCCATCGCGTGTGCGCGCGCCAGATTGAAACGAACCGCCGCATCCTTCGGATCTTTGTCCGCGACGCGGGCCAGATTATCGACCAGGCGTTCGACAGGGATTTTTTCCACGTCTGGCCTGCGGTACTTGGCGTTTGCCTCTGAGACGGGGAAAGCAAACGCAATCACGCACAAGATTGTCAGGCTTAAGTTCGTTTTCATCGCAACGCCCCTCACTGAAGTACGTTACCTGTGAAAAATCGATTCTGGCCGAGCACAGAGCCCAATTCTGTTCAAGCGCCGCCGCTGCGACGAAGCGCGATCATCGCGTTCATTTCAACTTGTCAAAACGCTCCGCCGCTTCATTCCAACGATCGGTCTCCTGAGGCTGATATTCTTCGACCGGAAAGCTTGAGCGAATGACTTCGCGCGCTTCGCCGATGCTGCCAACCGCGCCAGCGGCCACGGCCTGCGTCATGATGTTGCCAATCGCGGTGGCTTCGATCGGGCCGGCGACGACCGTGCGGCCGCAAGCATCCGCCGTGGCCTGGCAAAGTTGCCGGTTCTGCGTCCCGCCGCCAATCACGTGGATTGTATTGACTCTGGTTCCGGTCAACTCTTCGAGCCCCGCCAGAACCTGGCGATATCGCAGCGCCAAACTTTCGATCGCCGCGCGAACCACGGCGCCTGCTTCCGTGGGCGCAGTCTGGCCGGTGCGCTGACAGAAGGCCGCGATCGCCGCCGGCATGTCCCCCGGCGCTTGAAAACTAGCGTCGTCCGGATTCACGAGCGACACCAAGGGCGCCGTCGCTGCCGCCTTGGCGTTCAGTTCGTCCCAACTGAACTGCTTGCCCGCCAGGCCCCATGCGCGACGGCATTCTTGCACCAACCACAGACCGGTGATGTTTTTGAGCAGCCGGGTGCGGCCGCCGACGCCCCCTTCGTTGGTAAATGTAAGCTGCATGCACTTCTCGGTCATGACTGGCGCGGGAACTTCGGCCCCCATCAACGACCAGGTGCCCGAACTGATGTAGCACCAGTCGGGCCGGTCGCTTGGCTCGCCCGCCGACGGGACCGCCATCACGGCGCTGGCGGTGTCGTGCGTGCCAGGGAGCACGACTTCGACGCCCGATAGCCCCGTTTCGTTCCCAAGAGCGCGCGTCAGCGGCCCTAAATTCGTCCCTGGCTGCGCAATCTCGCCCAGAAATTGCGAGGGGATGCCCAATTGCGAAAGCAATTCCGTCGCCCAGCGCCCTTTGACCGGGTTGAAAAATTGTGTCGTCGTGGCGTTAGTGTACTCGTTCGACTTGACCCCAGTCAGCAGCCAATGAAACAAGTCCGGCATCATCAAAAACGACTCGGCCATTTCCAACAGGGGCGATTTCTGCTCGGCCATCGCCAGCAGGTGAAATAGCGTATTGATCTGCAAGAATTGCAGGCCGGTCTGAGCGAAGATCTCGCCGCGGCCCACGCGTTCGATGGCGACTTCAAGCATGCCAAGGGCGCGCGCGTCGCGATAGGAGTGCGGGTTTTCGAGCAGCACATCGCCGCGGCCGAGCAGCGCAAAATCGACGCCCCAGGTGTCGACTCCCACGCTTTTAATCCGGCGACCGTACTTGGCGCCCGCGGCCCGCAAACCCTGGACGATGTTACTCCACAGCCCTAGCACGTCCCAATAAAGGGAGCCTGCGGCCGGAATGGCGCCATTATCAAAGCGATGGACGAGTTCGAGCCTTAATCGCCGGCCATCGAGCAGTCCGGCGACAACCCGTCCCCCTGAGGCCCCAAGATCAACCGCCAGATAGACTTCTTCTGTCATGCAAGCCTTCCTGTGCAGGCGCCCGGAACCGAGCAAACAGGCCGCGAGCGCGTCCAGCCGCGTCCCCCCAACAACATCACGGTCGACCGATCGTGACGCTTACGTCGCCGGGAGTCAAGCACTCGGGGTGAAAGGACTTACGCCCGTCGATTTTGATCCGAAAGCTCGGGGCGGGCGGCGCGCCGGATCCGTAAAATCGCTTCCATTTGAAGTGTTCGCCTACCTCCGGCCGATGTATCGTGTATAGTTGACTTAGTTGCGCAACATTCGTATGATTTCTCGATTCAGGCCAGAACTTGGATATCTCCGCCTGATCGACACGTTCAGACTCCGACGTCTCGAAAACAGCTCGGTTTTCAACCATTTGAGGCAGTCACTTCCGTGCAAGCAGCGTCGAAAACGGACCCACTATTGATCACCGATTCTGCTGTCACTTCAGCTAGCGCCACCGACGGAGGCGCCGTGGTTCGCGTCGGCGCCGGGGCGGTGCTACCAGGCGAAGCGCCGGTGACCCCACCCGCCCCAACGCCTGACGAATTGGAGTGGTTGAAGGCGCAAAGTCAATCACTCGAAACCGCTTCGCCGCGAGACGTGATCGCCTGGGCCGTCGAAAACTATTTTCCGAAGCTCACCATGGCCACCGCCTTTGGACCGGAAGGGCTGGTAATCATTCATTACCTGGCCCAGATTGAGCCGCGAGTGCACGTCTTCAATCTCGATACAGGCTATCAGTTCAAAGAGACACTGGAACTGCGCGATCGGATTGCGCAGCGTTACGGCATCGAAGTCGAGTTGAAGCAGCCGAGCACAACGGTTGAGCAGTACGAAGCGCAACATGGCGGACCGCTTTACAAGACGCAATCGGACAAGTGCTGTTTTGATCGCAAGATCACGGTGTTGCGACAGGCGGCAGTGGGCTATCGCGCTTGGATGAGCGGCATCCGTCGTGACCAAAGCCCGGACCGCGCGAACGCGCCGATTGTCGGCTGGGACAAAAAATTTGGCCTGGCCAAGATCAGCCCTTTGGCCAACTGGACCAAAAAAGAAGTCTGGAAGCTGATCAGCGACGAGAACATTCCGTATAACCCCTTGCACGACCAGGGCTATACCAGCATCGGCTGCTGGCCCTGCACGCGGGCGGTGCTGTTTGGCGAGGACGAGCGCGCCGGCCGCTGGAGCGGGTCGGCCAAGACCGAGTGCGGTCTGCATACCGCGGACTGACGTACCGACCCATTCCTTTC
>DASXPZ010000941.1:0-2237 GCA_036493275.1 Pirellulales bacterium | reverse complement strand
GCGGCCATCTCGCCTGGCACGCCGATAACTAGCAAATCGCCCAGTCGCAAAGTAATGCTGTCCGCCTCCGAGGGAAACAATTTCGGCAACATCTGCTTGAAGAGCTCCTCGGTCAGCCCGTACTCCTTGCCGCCGGTTTTCATGAAATCGGGATGCCAGGTTTTTTCTGGCAGGGCGAATGTCTGGCGATGGCTGGTAAGCGCGACCTCCGGCTTCGTTTTGGTTTCTTGCCATTGCTTCCAGGCGACGATTCCCAGGTCGCGACCGTAACGCTCGGCGCGCTCCCAACGGCTAGGTCCTGAATCGGGGCGTGCGAGGGGCGCTTGATCGCCTTCGGCTCCGTTGTAGTACATGGCCGTGACGCCCTGTCCCACCAGAGACTCCACGGTGCGCTGCAAATGCCCGGGCCAATCGCCCGAAAACAGCATGTCGTCGCCCGACATAAAAGTGGGGTGCGCCGTGAAGTTGACGAGCACCGCCAGCGGTTTGCCGTCCCGCGTGTCGATCCGCGTCAGCGTAAGCTGTTTGTCGATGGTGGGGCTGCCGCGCCGATTGCGATTCCAGCCCTCGATCTGCTGTCCGGAGGTGCCGACGGTAACCGGCACCAGCTGCTTCTCGGCTTCGCGGACGGCCTGCTCGAGCCGCCCAAGAACAAATTCGTACAAGCGTGGGCTGTGGATGCCGATCTGCGGAATCTGAAAAGTATTGGGCGGATTGATCGCATTCATCTCGATGCTGGTATGCGAATGGCTCGGCAGCAGCATCAGGTTATCGAGCGACCAACCGCCGCTCAGCCGCTCGACGAGCGCCGGCTTTACCGGAGGTGGAAAGCCGACAATATCGACCGTTAGAAGCGCGAATTTCTTTTCGCCACTCGCGAGCACTAAAGCTTTGGCATAGATGCGGTCGTGCACGCCCTCTGCCGGCCGGTTCATGCGTTCGCCATAGCCGCCTAGCGGAGCATTCAGCTCGAGCGAGGGCGTCAAATCGACGCGTGCCACGCCCGCCTTGAGCTCACCGGCGACCGACTGCTCGGCCAACAAACAGCAGGCCAATAGCGCCGAACACGCCGCCACGGCCCGAACCACCGTCAAACCGACATTTCGAATTGCGAGCACAACGTGGTTCCTATTCCAGCTCGTGAATGTCATTCAAAACCCCACGCGGGATGCACACCGTCAGAACGGTAAGGTCGCCCATTGCCTTGTGCTTCACCCCTCGAGGTACGTAAACCACGACGCCCTGATGCAGCTCGATCACCTCGTCGTCGAGTCGCATCGTGCCCTGGCCGAAGATGACGTAATAAAACTCGTCGGTTCGTTCGTGATAATGCAACTTGGCATTATCGATGCGAACCTGGTGCACTTCGGCGGCGGCCTGATCTTGCTCTTCGACCAGGCAGCGAATCTCGCCACAAGTCTCGGGCCAGGGCTCCGCGTCAACCGGATCACGCCGCAAGTATCTGGTTTGAGTGGCCATGGGGAACTCCTTGGGTCTTCGAGCGGACTTCTATCTGGCCCTCATCATAATGTGACGCGCTGCGGGGGGCCAACCTTCTGCTGCCCGCATTTCGCCAGTTGCATGGTCCCGTAATCAACGTCATCTTCTGTGGATGGCCTCAGCCCCATCTACATTACCTGCCGCGGCGTCTGCTTCCGCGCCCGCCCGCGCAAACCAAATCGGCATGGTTGCCGCCGGGTCGATCGGGATCGGCGGAATGGTCGGCGCCGGAATCTTCTCAATTCTGGGCGTCGTGGCTGAAGCTGCCGGCAATGCGATGTGGCTGGCTTTTGCGATCGGCGGGGTAGTCGCGCTTTTCTCGACGTATTCGTATGCGAAGCTTGGCGCCACGTTTCCCTCGGCGGGTGGCGCCGTCCATTTTCTCGTCAAGAGCTATGGCGATGGCGTGTTGGCCGGCGGCCTGAACCTGTTCATGTGGGCAGGCTACATCATCTCGCTCGCCTTGTATGCGACCGCGTTTGGTAGCTATGCCGCCACGTTCATCACCACCAAGCCATCGGCGCTGCTGCTCAAGTCGCTGGCCGTCGGAATCGTTCTTGCGCTCACAGTCGTGAATGCGCTTGGCGCGAAGCTCCTGGGTCAATCCGAAACGTTCATCGTGGCCGTCAAATTGGCCATTTTGATTCTGTTTGCCGGCGTGGGGCTGTGGTTCGTCCAACCTGACAATCTCTCGCCGGAGCATTGGCCGAGCGGTCAATCCATTTTGTACGGCGCGG
>DASXPZ010000940.1:0-1888 GCA_036493275.1 Pirellulales bacterium | reverse complement strand
TTCTGGTCGAGGCGATGATGCTCTCGGTGATGGGCGGCCTCGCGGGGATTGCGCTCGGCATCCTGGTGTCGAAATTGATTTCAGCGCTGGCCGAATGGCCCACGCTGGTCTCACCGGTAGCGGTGGCGGGCGGATTCATCTTTTCGGCGGCGGTCGGGGTGTTCTTTGGATACTATCCGGCGCGCCGCGCCAGCCGCCTCGATCCGATCGAGGCGTTGCGCTACGAGTGAGCGAAGCGAGTTTACGCCCCCAGTGCCGAGCGGGCGCGCTGCACGAGGCCGTTGTCGCGGGCGCCGGATCCGGTCAGGTTGAAGACGCTGGCGGCCAGGTACTTGTCGCGCCACGCGGGCGAAACGTGGTAGAAGTCTTCGAGCACGGCCGAGCTGAACTTGTAGTCGTGGGCGTCGTTCCCCTTGGCGAAGATCAACAGTCGCGCGGCGTCGAGCAGCGGTTTCGGGTTGGGATTGTCGCGGACATAGGTGAGCACCTTGCGGGCGGCGCTCATCTTGTCGCGGCTGATGTCGGCGCAGATCTCGGCGACGGCCTCGTTTGGGGACGAGAGCGGCAGCGGTTCGAGTCCGTCGACCAGCGCATCGTGCGCAGATCCGCCGCGCGCAACCGACGCATCGCGGAACGACGGCACGAACGAGGCGCATTGCAACAGGATCCAGCGGCGCGTGGCGTCATCGGCGGTGGACTCGTACAAATAGTGCAGCGCGTTGGCGGTAGTGACGGCGTGCAGCCCGACAATACCCGGGCGCCTCATGAGGACTTCGCCCGCACTATCGAACAGGGCATCCCACAACGATTGCGGGCCGACGCCCCGATTGAGCACGTCGACCGCGGCCTTGGCGGCATCGAGGTCGGATGCTTGCCGCAACGTCGCCAGAAACTCCGTCGTGGCGCCAGAGTCGTTCCGTCCGGAGCGCCATTCGGGATTGATCTTGAGCGCCAGATCGCGATTCTGTCTCCCGGCCCGGTCGGCCGGCGAGTCGGACTGGCTGGGGTCGGATCCTTCGTTGGCCAGCATGGCATACGCCAGCGACCGCAGCACCGGCTCGGCATGTTGCCAGCCGATGCATTCCAAGGTTCGTCGAGAGTTCGCCAGGAAGATCGCCTTGTGGCCGATCGAGCGAAAATCTCGCGGGGCATAATGGCTGAAAAGCTCGAGAACTTCGTCGGCGCCGGCCGTGCGCACCAGGGACGCCACGGCCACGTCGACGCCCGTCACGTCCCATTTTTCCATCGCCTCGACGAAGGCCTCGCGCGCCCGGTGCGCGGGAGGGAGTGCCGATTCGTTGACCGCCGGCATCCGCCAGCCGTTGCGCTCCTTGATGTTCTGCGCCTGGGCGCCTTTGAAGTGGTCAATCGCCCACAAAATCGGCAACCAACGTTCACGATCGGGAGAAGCCAGGCTTGCCAGATGCGCCGAGTTGACGACCAGTACGGCATGAAATTTGAACCCCACGCTGGGCCGTGGCTCGACGTTGCGAACTCCCGCCAGAAACAGCGCGGCCAGCAGCTCCTGATACGACACGCCACCTTTGATCCTGGCGATGGTTTCGTCAATCAACCTTTCACGCGGCGTCTCTTCGAGAAATTTTACCAGCGGCTCGATCTCGGGGCGCAATCGCACGACATCGGGTTTTGGTTGGGCCTCCTCGGCTGAGACGGCGGGCAATCGCGAAATGAATCGCAGGTCGGCCAGACCGATCGCCGCGGCGCCGGCTGCAGTTTGAATGAATGTTCGACGCGAGCTGGAAGTGGACATGTCACAACCTCCATGAATCGGGCGCGGATGTCAGAGAGTCTGCAATTACTGTACGCCTGCGAATGCAGAGAAGCAAGACCGCAGATGTGACCCCATTGTGACAACGCGTGTGGCGGG
>DASXPZ010000939.1:0-2149 GCA_036493275.1 Pirellulales bacterium | reverse complement strand
CAGGTTATGGAGCCCTGCCAGTGGCGTAATATCGCGGACGAGCGTCGCGTACGGGAGAAAAAGCTGCTTCAGCCGAGTTAGTTTCGCCAGCGGCGCCAGATCGTGAACTCGGGTGTACGTGAGATCGAGCGTTTCAAGCTGCGTCAGCCTGGCCAATGGCCCCAACTCACTGACGCCGGTGTGAGAGAGATTCAAGTTGCGCAACTGGCTGAGATCGGCCAGCGGCGAGAGATCGTCGATTGAGTGGAAGTGGACGCCGACGTCGTCCAAGCGGCTGAGCTCGGCCAGCGGCGCCAAATCGAAGCGAGGATACGCGCTGAAGTTGAAGTGCTTGGCTTGATTGTTGACGAAATAAACGTTGCTCGACGTCGTGGATTGGCTGCTCCAGTGGAACATGCGAATTCTCGGGCCGCAGAGATCGGACAAGCCTTGCCGCCACCACGCAGGGACAACGCCTGGCTTCACGTCAGGGCCATATTCGTCCGGGCGAAGAAAGGGACCGACGAAGGCGACGTAAGCCCCTTGGTTGCGGAGTTGTTCGGCGATCGGCGCTTCGCGCTGCGATTCTCTCCGCTGGTACCCAATCCAAGCGGCCGCCGCGCCAACGAGCGCGACGAAGAGAATCAGTCCGCGGAGCGTGAACTGAAACCACCGTCGGCGCCCGCCGCTGGTCTGGCTCATGGAACCTGAATCCCGAAGATTCGCACTGCTATACGGCCGTGGCTGCACGATGAAAGCGCGCTGCTATGCGTTTTGCCCGGCCGGCGCATAGCTTAACACATAATCTTCGAACCGGATTCGGCGCTGATCCTTCGGCACATTGGCAAAGACCGTGTCGAGCAACGTCTCGAAGCGAATGGGCAGGATATGGTAGAAGTTGTGCTTCCCTTCGCGGCGCGATTCGATCAACCCGGCCACGCGCAGCAGCGCCAGGTGATGGCTCACGGCGGGCTGGCTCTGATCGAGCATTTCGCACAGCGCGCGGACATGAAGTTCGCGATCTTGAGTCAGATAGAGCAGGACCCTGAGGCGGGTTTCGTCCGAGAGCAGCTTGAACACCTTGACCAGATCTTTGACGACGTGGTCCGGCACGCGCGGCTTCGAGTCGGTCGTCAAGGCGCCCCTCCGTTCGTTGGTCGTCGTTTCAGCGAGTTCCGCGAATTTTGTAATCACCGTCGCGCTCTCATTCCTGGGTCTTCCCTGTTTGGCCCGTGGGGCGACCAAATCGCCTGCGGGCAGTTCAAAATGCGCTCCTGGGACGGGGAGCCATTGCCGAGACACGCACGAAATGGATCTTGCGCCAGGCGCAGCCGCGCGGAACCCTCCGCGCCGCGTTGGCGCTGACGAGCGCAATCGCGGCGCAAAGCCGAGCGTGCGCACAAAAAGGACACGTGGTAACGAACTTGTTTGACGCAACAAAGAAGGGATCAACTCGCCGCCCCGACCCACTTGCAACGAAACCGCAGAACGCGGTCGCTGTGCATGTTTTGCACGTTGCGCTGGTGAGTCGAGCGACACGGTATTGTAATAACACCGCTCGCCGGCGAAAAGTATCTGCGTCCTGAAACTTAGCGAGAACTGCGGAGCACTGTGGCCGTGATCTCTGACCCCGGAAGTAGCTCGAAGACCGGCCTCAAAGAGGCCAGCCACAGAATTCTGGACCGGGGCGTCACGACTTTGCAGCCGGCCTGCTGGCCGCTTCGCACGCTAGCAAAGAGAACCGGCTCAGCCGCCGGCTGCACCCTTCTCGTTCGGCTCGCCCCGCGATCTCCAGCTTCCCAGCACCAGAAAGGCCAAAAACGCATAGACAAACGAGCCGATCGAGAGGCTCGTTACCGCGATGGCGATAAAATGATCACGCATCAGGACCAGCGAAGGGGGCTCGTCCGACTTAACCGGGCGCCGCTCGATCGCCTGCCCAGGGACCGGCGCTTTGCGTGTCTCCGCGGCAAATGTCCGCCATTCGGCCAACGCCTCGGGCGAGCCGAGCGAGACAATCACCCGTTGCTGTGCCGTGCGCAGACCCCAGACCATCAGAAACATGACGGCCAGATACAGAGCAAAGGCGCAGATGACCGCCGTTGGAAATCGAATCATGACGGAATCGAAAGTTGGAATGTCTGACGGATCGGCCGCTACTTTTTCTTTA
>DASXPZ010000938.1:0-6829 GCA_036493275.1 Pirellulales bacterium | reverse complement strand
CCAATTCAAATCGCTGATGGTCCATTTCCACGCCAACGACCCCAACCGCCAGGGGCCAGGCTTTGGCGAGTTGGACTTCGTGCCGATCTTCGAGGCGCTCGGCGAGATCGACTACCACGGCTGGGTCAGCGTCGAAGTCTTCGATTACACGCCCGGCGTCGAGCGGCTGGCGCGAGAGAGCATCGAGTACATGCAAGACTGCGTCGAGCAGGCGACGGCGTAGAGAGCTAAGCGATGAGCATTGAATCGGCGGACTCGTGGAATCTTCTGGACGGTCGGGCCGAGGATGGCCTCGCATTGCTGGAGCGCGCCGGGGTCAAAGGATTCGTCATGCCGGTCGAAGGGAACTGGGTATCCCTCGTCGCGGAAGAGGGATGGATATCCGGCAGCCCTCGAGTCTCGCAGTCCAATACAGGAATTGCATTGCACCTGGTCGTGACGGCCGCATTTTGGTGGTTCGAGGTCTACGAGGGAACCCGGCTTTTATTAATTGCGGGGTTCCATGGTGGAGAGGAAACCAATGAGCGACAGCAAGACGTCGCGGGTCTTTGCCGGGTGCTTCGCCTCAGTAGCGAGCGAGCGCGACGTCTGGAATCACTGCTGAGCCTGGGAGCAAAACAACGCTCCGCAAAGCGGATAGATCTTTTATCCGAATTTCTTGAACTGCTTGGTCTGCCCAGGTACGCGACGCAGCACTTCAAGCGAATTAAGAAGGCGCCGCTAGATTTCGGCGCGGTTCCTGTCGTGCCACAGAGGCCGGCGGCCCAACCCACTATTACATGCAATGGAGACCAGCCAGATTGTGTGTTGTTTCCGAAAGGAATGTATGGAACGCAAAGCGACGTATCTCGTTGGGCCTCCCGAATAGCAACGAAGCTATATCGCGGGGAGTCATTGTCGACGGCCATCGACAGAGCAGATCGGATTTGCGGCATCCATTCGACAGCCGCGATTTATATTGAAAACTGCAGGCCGATCTTGGATCCACTCGATGACGAATGGAGGGCCTACGTGCTGCAGGACGCTTGTTTCAAAAAGCCGCGGGATGACGGAACGGGACACGCACGCAACCACTATTTGCTGCTGACAGACGCCATGTCGGAACTGTGGTTTGCGCTCGGAATGCTAGGGGACACCCTAGGCTTTGGCGCCGCCGCATATCCGAAGGGCGTTTCTCGCCAGCGCATCAATTGTCATTTCTTGGAAAAGTTCGTTCGCTGGCTGCCGGAAATGCAAGTCTTAGCGCCGCGCCTTAAAAAGCTACTGTCTGATCAACCGGACGGCGATCGCTACTGGATCGGCGAGATCATTGGCCGCACTGTGCAGGCTGGTTGGAAACCAAACTACGACATCGTGCGCAGCAGTTCTGCCGAGGTTATCGACAAAATGATCGAAGACCGAGTCATAGAGAGACACGACGGCCGATACCGGCTTACTGAAGAGTTTCGCACGGCTGCCCGTTAGACTCTTTCAACGACGCTTCTCTTAACCCGCCCCCACGCGCAACTCGGCCAGGTGTTGCGCCGTGCCGACCAGGCGGTCCCAGTTTTCGGCGATGTATTCCGGCGGGCCACCGATCATCGCCACCACCTGCGCCACGTTTTCCGTCGGCACCATCTCGATGGCGTCCCACGGGCAAACGGTCAGGTCGTACGGATCGCTCTTCTTGCGGGCGATGCGAACGCAGACTTCGCAGCCCACGCAGCGCTCGATGTCGATCTCGCAGAAGCTCTGCATGTTGGGCATGCCGGGGAACTGCTGGACCTTGACGATGCAATCGACCGGGCAGACTTCCAAACAGGCCTCGCAGCCGGTGCAGTTGTCGGCGTTGATGACGGCCAGTTCCTTGGGAACCTTCTTGCGAGGGCCTTGCTTGGCCATGCTGGGTTGAACCTCAAAAGCGGTGAGAGTATTTTTGTGCGGCTCGGGGCGAGAGCGCCGAAAGTCGCGCTTCTGGTCACGGACGGCAAGTCAATCGCGCCTGCGCGTGATGACTATGGAATCGGCCCTACAATCATAAGAGGGAATCGGCCCGTAGCCAACCGCGGCCGCAGGCATTTCCGGCGGAGAATGGCTAGACACCGCCGCTGGCGCCACGCCAAGCGGTATTTCCTCTGTAGCTGGCCACTCCGAGGCCGGTCTTCGTCGGCAGTTTCCCCGGCACAAACGCCGGGCCGGAGCGGCCGGCTGCCCCGCCCACTTCAATATCCGCCGGCTCAAAACTATAATTCTCACAAAGACTTCAAGCACAATCGCTCGTTTTATTTTGAGCGTCTGGGAGGCGGCCTCGTTGCAAATTATTCAGTATCCTCACCCCACCCTGCGGCGGGTTTCCAAGCCTTTGACCAGGGTCGACGACGAGCTGCGACGAATTATTCGTGCAATGTTCGACCTGATGTACCAGGCCAAAGGGATCGGCCTGGCGGCCAATCAGGTCGATCTGCCGTACCGGATGTTCATCCTCAATCTGGAAGGCGATCCGGCCAAGCCGGAGCTGGAACGAGTCTTTTTGAACCCGGTCCTTAGCCATCCCAAGGGAAGTTCCGAGTCCGAAGAAGGCTGCCTCAGCCTCCCCGGACTCTACGCCGACGTAAAACGGCCGGAGCGGATTACCATCACAGCCTACGACCTCTCGGGCCAGCCGGTGGAAGAGACGGTCGATGGGCTCTTTGCCCGCGCCGCTCAGCACGAGACCGACCACCTGGACGGCACGCTGTTTATCGATCGGCTCAGCCCGACAGGCAAGGCGGCGCTGCGTGAATCGCTCGAAGACTTCGAGATCGAATTCAGCGATCGTCGGCAGCGCGGCGAGATCCCGGACGACGAGCGGATCGCGGCGCGGTGGGCTGAGCTAGAAGCTTTGCGGACATAACCACTGCCACGCCAGTTGAAAGTGGCGCGCCGGACGGAACTGGGGGGATCGTCTTGATGCGGCTTGTGATGTTTGGCGCCGGTCCGTTTGCCGCGCCCACGTTTCGCGCGCTGTTCGACACGCCCCACACGGTGGTGGCGCTGGTGACGCAGCCGGTGCGCATCGTGCGCGGCAAGGCGGCCGGCGCGCCGAGCCCGCTGCGATTGGAAGCCGAACGGCGCGGCCTGCCGATTTTCGATCCGGCCGACGTCAACTCGGCCGAAGCCCGCGCCGAATTGGCGCGCTTCGCGGCCGATCTGTACGTCGTGGCGGATTATGGGCAGATTCTCTCGCCTGAGACATTGTCGTTACCGTCGCAGGGCTCGATCAATCTGCATGGCTCGCTGCTGCCAAAGTATCGCGGCGCGGCGCCGATCAATTGGGCGGTGTTTCACGGCGAGCCGGTGATGGGGGTGAGCGTAATAGGCGTGACGCCCAAGGTCGACGCCGGCGCGGTGTACGCGCAGGCCAGCATCGACGTGGCGCCGGGTGAGACGGCGCTTGAGCTCGAGACTCGGCTGGCGGCGCTCGGCGCCCCGTTGGTTTGCCAGGTGATCGACGCCATCGAGCGCGGCGAAGCGACGGCGCTGCCGCAAGACATGGCCGCCGCCACCCGAGCGCGCCGCTTGCGTAAGACCGACGGCGCGATCGATTGGTCGAAGAACGCCGTAGCGATCGAAAATCAATGGCGCGCCTTGCAGCCCTGGCCCGGCTGCTACACGTATTGGCTGCGAACCGACGGCGAACCGCTGCGGTTGATCTTGGGACGGGTTCGCGCCATCGGACGCGATTTGCCCCCCGACATGATCGAATCCGCCGGCGCCTCTGCCGCGCCGGGCGAAGTCTTACCGGCCGAGCCAGGCGAGCTGCGCGTGGCCACCGGAGCGGGCGCGCTGCGGATCGAGCAAGTGCAGCCAGCAGGAAGACAAATGATGGCCGCGGCGGACTTTTTGCGCGGCCACCCGATTCGTCCCGGCGACCGGCTCGGGCCTGGGGAAGACGAGGCGTTATGATAGAATCCGTCCTTCGCAAAATGTAAGCTCAATCGCACGCGCCGCTGTCGCAAACGTATTGTTTTCCCAGTAGTCAGCCGGCCTTTACTTTTATCACAAGGCGCCAATTTGCCATGAACTGGATCGAGCAAGAAGACCCCGACGTCTGGTCCGCCATCGCCGGTGAGATCAAGCGCCAAGAAGAGGGGCTGGAAATGATCGCCAGCGAAAACTACACCAGCCCCGCCGTCATGCAGGCGGTCGGGAGCGTGTTGACGAATAAATACGCCGAGGGCTATCCCGGCCGGCGCTACTACGGCGGCTGCGAATGCGTCGACGTCGTCGAAGACCTGGCCCGCGATCGCGCCAAAAAACTCTTCGGCGCAGAGCACGCTAATGTGCAGCCCCACTCAGGCAGCCAGGCCAATCTCTGCGTCTATCTGACGGCGCTCAAGGTCGGCGACACCGTGCTCGGGCTGAACCTGGCGCACGGCGGACACTTGACGCACGGCATGAAGCTGAACATCTCGGGGATGCTCTACAATTTCATCAGCTACGGCGTGAGGCAATCGGACCACCGAATCGATTTCGACCAGGTGGCGTCGCTCGCCCGGGAGCACAAGCCGAAGTTGATCGTCGCAGGCGCCAGCGCCTACCCGCGCGAAATCCCGCACGACCGCTTCGCGCAGATCGCGCGCGATTGCGGGGCCAAGCTGTTCGTCGACATGGCCCATTACGCGGGCCTGGTGGCCGCCGGTCTTCACAATAGCCCCGTGCCATTGGCCGACTTCGTTACCACCACCACGCACAAAACGCTCCGCGGCCCACGCGCCGGGCTGACGATGTGCAAGGCCGAGTACGCCAAGGACATCGATCGCAACGTTTTCCCCGGCATCCAAGGTGGACCCTTGATGCACGTCGTGGCGGGCAAGGCGATCTGTTTTGGCGAGGCGCTGCGACCGGAATTTCGCCAGTACGCGCAGCAGATCATCGACAACGCCAAGGCACTGGCCGAGGCGCTCCTGGCCGGCGGCGTGCGACTGGTGAGCGGCGGCACCGACAATCACTTGATGCTGGTCGACGTCACGCCGTTGGGGATCGGCGGAAAGGCGGCCGAAGAGGCGCTCGGCCGCTGCGCCATCACGGTCAACAAAAACATGATCCCTTTCGACGAGCGAAAGCCGATGGACCCCTCGGGCATTCGCGTCGGCACGCCGGCGCTGACCACGCGCGGCATGGGCGTGTCCGAGATGCGCAAGATCGGCGGCTGGATGATCGAGGCGCTCCGTTCGCCCGACGACGCGCGCGTGACGTCGCGAATCCGCGGCGAGGTGGCGACGCTGTGCGAATCGTTCCCTGTTCCGGCCGCTTGCCTGCCGACTGCGTAGAGCTATTTCGCTATCAACCGGGGCCGAGCTTGCCGGCCGTTTTACCACAAACGGGAGACTTTCGTCCGATGGCTGCTTCTCGCAAGAGCCGAATCCTGATCGCCGACGACAACCAGACGAACGTCGAACTGCTCGAAGTTTATCTGAGCGGGCTCGACGCCGAACTGGCGATCGCCGTCGACGGTCGCGACACGTTGGACAAGGTCGCCTCATTCAAGCCCGACTTGATTCTGCTCGACATCATGATGCCCAAGCTGAGCGGCTTCGAAGTCTGCAAGCAGCTCAAGGGAAACCCGGCGACGAAGGGGATCATGATCTTGATGGTGACGGCGCTCAACGAGTTGGGCGATATCGAGCGGGCAGTGAACGCCGGCACCGACGACTTCTTGAGCAAGCCGGTCAACAAGCTGGAGCTGATCAAGCGCGTCGAAATCATGTTGCGCTTGCGCCACGTGGAGGATGAGGTAGAACGCCTGCGGCGGTATATCGAAGGGATGGAAGACTCGACTGGGCCGCGCGGGTGAAGCTGGACGAGCGTCGCCGAACCGCGGCGATTCTGCGGATTTCGCCCGCCTAGCTTGGCCGTGGTATCATGGAAGGCATGAAACTCCGCTTTCCCTGGAACACGGTCATTGCACTCGCGGTTCTATTCGTCTCGCTGGTCTTTTCGGTCGCTCTCTTCGGTGAGTTTAAGGTCGGTATGGGCTCGCCTCTTGGAGACGCCGCGTGCGTTGCGCTCTTGATGGCAGTGGGATTGGCGATTGTCGTTCTCTTGATTCATGCATCGTATAAATTGGTTGAAGCCGTTTTCCGCCTCAATCGCCCAAAGTTCGGCCCACCGCAAGATTTGCATCCAGGCGAGCCTTTCGAGTGATCCGCCCAGCGAGTCGTGGGCAGCTTAAGCCATGAACTTCCGCCTCAGCACGCTGCTGATTGTGGTCACAGGGTTGGCCGTTCTGTTTGCTCAATACACGTCGTTGGCTTGCTTTGCTCTCGTCATGGCGATCGAGCTGGCGCTCGCCATGGCGTGGCTGGCGGCCAAGGGGCGGCCGTTTCCTTGGAAGCTGATCTTCTCGGTCATCGCCGCTAGCAATCTGGCGCTGTTTGCATTCCTTGCTATCTCGGGGTGAGAGAACAGGTTGGCGCGGTCGAATTGCTCGTCTCGGCCTTTGCGCTTGCCGTATTTGCGACGCATCTGTTGAGCGTCCCGATCTGTCTGCTGTACCTCATCTTCGCGGGGTCGCGGGCCGTCTTTGGACCGGGCCAAGTCATGAATGACGGCACGCCGGAACCCCTCAAATCGTCAGATTGACACAGGTCGCCGAACCCAGGACACTACGGGCTGACGCGTTCCGCCCGATTTCCGCGACTTGCCCGCCTGCGTACAATATCGAGCCTTGCGGCGTCGGATCAAAAAAACCCGCACGGCGCCGGCCTGGCGCCAATGGCGCCGCAATAGGCCCGCTAGCATCCGTTTGGCTCGCTGAGCTTGTCCCATCGATTTGGGGCTGACATTTTTCGTGTTGTTTCTGGACTCG